>CALAEM010000081.1 GCA_937890985.1 uncultured Treponema sp.
GGGCTAATTAAAATCCTTGCAAGGATTTTAATTAGCCCATCATTTGCCTGTACATTCTACGACACGCCTCAAGCTCACCCGCCATCCGTGGCGGAGAAGTTAATCCATGCCGTCCTCATGTACAAAAAGCATTTTAGGAATACGCTAAAAGCTCGTTATTGCTTTATCTACCCACCACCCTTGGCTGGGTTTGGACTTTGAGACGCTTGCAACCGCCTGACGCAAACATCGTGGGGCTTATAACTGGCGACACTGATGCCAATTTTTTAACGTGCTTTTTATCGAAAGATTTTTGAAAATAACATCTCTTGAAATTTTTGTGCATTTGGCTATAATTTTTTCGCACTATGAAAGTTTGGTTTAAATATTTAATTGGCGTTATTCTTGGCGTGGTTTTTGCACTGGTTGCGGGAAGTTCAAATACGGTTTTTGTGCAAGTTACTTCGTTTTTATCGGATTGGGCGTTGCAAATCGGGCGATATGCCGCTTACCCTGTTTTATTTTTCGGGTTTGCACTCGGCGTGTTTAATTTGATTGAAAGTAAAAAACTTGTGCGGCTTTTGCTTTTCTGTTTGCTATTCCCGATTATTGCAGCCGTTCTTTTTTCAGCTTTGGGTATAGTTTCGTTTTTTATCGCAAACCCGTCGCGCATTCCGATTTCGGTGGAAAATGCGGTTGCTTTACCTGCTTTTAAACTTACGAATTATCTTTCGGCGATTTTTCCGTCAAATGCGTTTCAGTCCTTTACGGAAACCTTTTTTATGCTGCCGATTTGTGTTTTTGCGTTTTTTGCAGGTGTCGGTGCGGCAACAATCGAAAAGCAATTTTCCAAGTCGGCTTTGACTGTGTTTGACTCGTTTGCACGCGTGGCTTACAGCGTTGTGGTTTTGTTTGTTGACTTTTACGCAATTTTGGTTGTTGCTTTGACTGCTATGTGGACAGTGAATTTTTCTGCAATGGTGCAGTCAGTGCAGGCGGGATTTTTTACCGATATGATTATATTGTTGGTTGTTGATTTAATCGTGATATTTTTCGGAGTTTTCCCTTTGGTTATAAAACTTACCTGCAAGGAGGTAAATCCCTACAGGGTTTTATTTGCAGCGTTGGCTACTTTTATCGTTGCGTTTTTCTCAGGCGATGCAAACACTGGTTTTGTAACGAACTTGCGTCATTGTCACGAAAGTCTCGGTATTCGTCGCCGTGTTTCAAACGTTGCGACGCCGCTTTTGACCATTTTTGCCAAGCCTGGAAGTGCGATGGTGCTAAGCATCAGCTTTTTAATTATTTTTAAATCCTATTCGAGTAACAGCATGGATGTTCAGTCGCTTTTGTTGCTTATGTTTCTGTCGGCTTGCTTTTCGCTATTTTTGGCACCGTTTTCAGTTGGCGGAACTTATATCGCCCTTGCTGGTATCTGCCTTTTTTTTGGAAGCGTTTATGAGCAAGGCTACTTGATATTAAAGCCAGCGGCTTTTTTTATCGGCTCTGCTGCGACGGCAATTGACGCTTTCGCTGCAATGGTCGGCTCATACATTTTAGCCTACCGTGAAGATATGATTTTGGAAAAGGACATACGCTTTTTTATCTAAGGCGTAGGTGTACAATAACTCTGGTTCAAGGCGGTAACCCAGACCGAGTTAAACTAAAAGCGTCCGTTCCATTTTTCGGCACGGACGCTTGCTTGTATCGCTTGGCGATTTAGCTTTGAACCAACGACGAGCCAGCTTAACATCTGTGGAAAGTCTAACTTTGGGTATTCGGCAAGCTAGTAGCAAGTCGGTTATCGCTTTCGTGTCAGCAAAAAAATCACCAGAATGATAAGTCCGACGGGCGAAAACAAAATGCGAAGCCCAATTCTGATGCTCATCAAAAAAAACGCGATAATAGCAATCAAGACAACAATACTGCCGAAGCTCATCGAGCTGGAGCGGTATTTTTTTTGCGAGTTTGTATACTGGCTTTGCTCGGTGTAACGCTTTCGGTATGAGGCTTGTGCTTCTGCCCACTGTCTCCAAAATTCTTGAAACGGATCATAATCTTCAGCTCCAGCGGCGTTTCCGTAGCCAGTATTTCCGTAACCAGCACTATTTGCCGAACCGTAAAAGCCACTGTCGTATCGGCTGCGTTGTGCCTTATCTGAAAGGACTGTATATGCCTCGTTAATCTTTTTAAACTTTTCTTCTGCGTCGCTATTACCAGGGTTAATATCTGGATGGTATTTTTTTGCTAGCTTCCTGTAAGCGTTTTTTATTTCTTCGTCGCTTGCGTTTTTTGAAACGCCCAAAACTTCATAATAATCCATATCTTTCCGTTATGCTTGAATAGTCGTTCCGACAAAGCTTTTTTCGTTCAAAATATTTTTTAAGTTTTCAATATTTTTTCCTGAAGCACAAATCACTTTCAAGCCCATCTTTCGAGCCTTTGCACTGGCAATAGGGTCAAAGGGCAAATTTTTTCCAGGTGTCCATTCCGTCCCAACCATTTCGATAAACTTGTCCCACGAAATTTTATCGATGGGTTTTGCATCAGGATTTTTTCGCGGATCATCTGTGTAAACTTTTTCGATATTCGAAAGGTTCACCACACAATTTGCAGAAAACTTTTCGGCGAGGAGTACCGCATCGTAGTCCGTCGAAAACCCTGGTTTCCAGCCCGCCGCGATTAAAACCTGCCCCGCGAAAATACTCGGCTCGGTTGGATTGTAAACAACGCTGTTCGGACAAAGATCGGCAAAACAAGCTTTCAAAAGCTGTGCGTTCAAATACGTTGCCGTGATGCCTATCCAGTCGGCTTCATTGTCGCTTGCAGTTGCACCTTGCTGCTCGCAGATTTTTCGATACGCATCCTGATAGCTTCTGGCAGGTGCTCCTCCGCCGACAACCATTATGATTTTCCGCCCAGCATCCCCTTTGAGCCACTCGCGAATCGTAAGGGTAAACTGCCTCAAAAAATCAACATCGGGGGTTTGCGGTGCAACGATTGAACCGCCTACTGAAAGTACTGTTACCATAATATTCTCCATTTCGTGATGCCAGATAATCAATCCGCGTCGTGCAATAATACACAAAAAACGCGTTTTAGTAAAGAGGATTTTTTAATGTAATATTGTGTAAAAAAAGCTTTTGCTGAAATTCAATATCGGGTGCCGTGGTTTCGGCACCCTTGCACTTCCACGCGTGTTGTTGATAAGGCGAAAGGGCAATCGTTACTTCATAGCTTCATAGCATTATACGCAACAGGTTAAATGTCTAGCGACTTGACCAATTCGCAAAAAACGTATACACTTCGCTTGTATGAATTTATCCGACTTTGATGTTGTGCTTTTTGATTTGGACGGAACCGTGTATTATGGCTCGGAAATTATTCCAGGTGCAAACGAAACAATCCGCTTTTTTCGCAACGCTGGAAAAAAAATTTATTTTGCAACGAACAATTCGACAAAAACACGGAAACAGATTTTTGAAAAGCTCATCGCAATGGGAATCGATTGTCAGTATGAAGAAATTATCACGTCGGGGTATCTTGCGGGGCTTTATGCAAAGCGGGAAGGTTTGAGCGATATTTTTATTTTTGGCTCAGACAATCTTCGTGCAGAATTTGACCAGATGGGCGTGCCATACAATCAAACTTCTGCCTCCGAGCATCTTTTAATCGGTTATAATCCTGCTATGACTTATGAAAATCTAACGGATGCCCTCCAGGTTGCTCTTCATGCAAAAACAATAATTGCTTGCAATCGGGAGCGAGTGTTTCCAGGCGAAGGCGGAAAAATGTTTCCTGGTTGCGGTGCGATGACAGCTCCGATTGAATGGTGTGCAAAGCGTGAAAGCGACGTGATAATCGGAAAGCCGGCAACCTTGATGATTGAGCTTATTAGCGAGATTGAAAAGAAGCCTTCGTATCGGTTTTTGGTTATCGGCGACACCTATGAAAGCGATATCGTGATGGCAAAGTTGGCAGGAGCAAAACATATCCTGATAACAAAAGGCGATGCACCTCACGATACGGATACGGTTACCGCGATTGAAAAAATAATCGGGTTATTTTAGTCGCATCACCTTGTGATGTTTTGATGATTGGCAAGATCGTGTTGCCAAGTATCTTGCTAGTTTCACAAAAATATGATTTTGTGAAACTCTTTAATGGTTTGTATGTATATCATCACTGGCAGAAACGTACCGAAACTCGCAAGATGGAAAATGTGCTTCAGCGAAGTGCATTTTTTATCAAAACGTCTTGGATTGATGCATTTTATAAAAAGAGCAAATCTGCCGATATAGAGAAGGGAGCCTTTAAAAATTCGGGATGCGATAAAGCGAAAGACCAGGCAAAATTTTGATTTTAGAGAAAACTTATGAAAAAGAACTTTTTAGCATTTGCGTTTATTTGTTTGTTTTGTGTGGCGGTAAATGCCCAAGTTTCATCCGTCAAAACGGTGAACCGTGCGGCAGCTGTGAATTGCTTGACAAAAGCCACTGAGGAAGTTGCCGCAGGAAATTGGGCAAATGCCGTGTTTTATGCGAACCTCGGTTTAGCTTACGACGGGACGATTGCCGATTTTCCGTACGTGCTAGCAATTTGCTCTGAAAAGCTTGACCAAGCAATGAGCGGGCAGTTGGCTTTTGCCGAAGAAGCTTGCAATCAAGATATGAGCTGGCGGTTTTATAACCGCTCGGATGCCTTGCTTTTGTGTGCAACGCTTTATGCAAAAACTGGACGCTACCGCGAAGCTCTTTCCATTGTGGAAAGTTTTGGTGAGCAAAGTGCCGACATCGACTACGTGAAACTTTTGTGTTATTACGGACTTTCCCAAAAAACAAAAGCCCACGCACTTTTATCGGAAGCCCTCGATACTTGGGCGTTCGATTTCAGGTTTGCAAAAGTATTTTTGCAAAAGGAAAATTCATCGGCACGCACACGAACGAATACCGTCATTGCCGAAAAAATAATTGCACGCTCTTATGTATGGGAAAGCTCAAACCCTGAAGTTTTAGTTTTGCTAACTCCGTTTGAAAAAGACCGAACCGAAACTGTGCGTCGCTTAAAAATTTACCGTGAAATGTATGCACCTTTTACGCAGTCATACACACCAGAAGATTTATACTTGCGAGCTTATGCGTTGTTGCTCTCACTAAATTTCGGTATTATAAACGAAAGCATTGCTGTTGATGAGTTCTTTAATATGACAGCGATTTTTTTTAATCCTTTGACACAAACTAAAGTGCGTGCAAAAGGCTTTTACGCAAAACATTTGGAAGAATTGTGTCGCTTGGTGGAAGGAAAAAGCTTGCGTGAAAGTATCGCTGACACAATTGTTTCATATAAAAACTGCGTGTTTGAAAACGCTTGGGACGGCACGCTCAAATCGGTGATTTTTTACGAAAGCGGACGACCTTCAAGTGCTGTCTTTGACAGTAATCGTGACGGAATTGCCGATGTAACTGTGAGTTGCAATTTCGGGATTCCGACAGATATTGAAGTTGGAGCTGCAAACATAAAAGTTAAGTACGACGAGTATCCTAACGTAAACCGCGTGTATTTTGAAGACGAACTTTATATTTTGCGTCCGCTTGATTTGCGGTTTAAGCCTGTGAATTTGCAGGCGTTAAAGCTTAATTTGTTTGATCTTACGTCAGCGTATTCCAATATGTACGTTTTAGCCGAAAACGATGCACAATCCCCGTTGAATAAACGCTCTCTGGTGCATGCTGCCGCATACGTTGAAACGCCAGCCGAAAATGGCGGTGTTGAGCGGATTTTGCTTTCAGGCGGCAGAGCGATTAGCTCGCAAAGTTTAATCGGCGGAAAAGTTGTTGCGACGGCAAATTACAAAAACGGAATTATTGCCAAACGCGACATCGACAGAGATTGCGACGGATATTTTGAAACATTGCAAACATACGATAAAGCTGGAAAGCTTTTAACCGTTTCTGTTGACATAAATAAAAACAAAATTTATGAATATTCCGAAAAGCATGATGCAAACAGTGTCCAAAAAATTTGGGACGAAAATGAAGATGGAAACTGGGAAGTTCTTTTTTCACAAATCGGCGATATTTCATTGGTGAAATGGATTCACCCGATAAATGGAGAGATTGTTGAAGTTGATTTTATAAAGTCAGTGCCGAAGACAATTCGATATTTGGGAGTTAACACCGAAGTGTATGCAGATGCGAAAAATAATTTTTACTGGGTTGGCACACGCGTCGATAATCATGAGTTGAATGGACGCATCGAAAAAGAAATCACAAAATATTTTAACCAAAGTCCAGTCGAAGTTGTTTCGTATAGTGTAACAATCAATGATTATAATATCTTTGCGGTAAAATCTGGAGGAGTTATTTTTGCACAAATTATTGAAACGGCTGAATAGGTTTATCTTTTGCGTTTTTTCTCTGTGTGCAGTTTCGTGTGGCAGTTTAAAAACGGCAGTTAAACCGATTAATTATGATTCATCAACGGCGGTGCTATATGAGGTTTCGCTCGGTGAAAAATCCTTGGCAAAAGAGCCTCTTACTGCATTGTCAAAAGCCCTCGTTCTCAAAAGCAAAACGTCAGGTTATGCCGAAGTTTCCGCACTTTACGATAAGGCAGTTGCCGCAAGCCGTAAAAATTTTGACGAAGCGGTTGCCGCAAAAAATTGGGATAAAGCTCTTTTGTATTTTTATTCGCTTGCAAATGCAGGCTTAGCTCCTGCTGGCTGGACGGAAACTTCGTTGCAGGAAAGTCAGGCGGACGGTTGGCGACGAAACGGGGATACGGTTCTCGTTGCAAGCCGAAAAACTTCCAAAACAGATAATTCTGAAATAAAACCCTCGTCCGCCGTTATCGAAAAAATGATTCGAGGAACTGTTACCGTTTGGGTTGACCGCGGTATGAATATCGAAAAAGGCGTTGCCTTTGCCGATCGTGTTATCGGCTCAGGTTTTTTTATCGATAAACGCGGATATTTTTTGACGAACTACCACGTTATCCAAAGTGAAGTTGACCCGACTTACGAAGGCTATTCGCGCGTATATGTAAAAGATCCAAACAATTCAGCCTTGAGGATACCAGCAAAGGTGATAGGCTGGGACAGTATTTTGGACGTTGCACTTTTAAAAACGGAGCTGACACCTGAAGTTACGTTTAATTTCGGCTCATCGGGAGACTTAACAATCGGAAGTCGTATTTACGCGATTGGTTCGCCCGCTGGATTGGAAAAAACGCTTACATCGGGAATTGTTTCAGCAAAGAACCGCAGATTTTTGTCGCTGGGCAGCGTGCTTCAAATCGATGCAGCGATTAACCACGGAAACTCAGGTGGGCCACTTATTGACGAGTACGGCAATGCACAGGCGATTGTGTTCGCCGGTTTGGAACGTAACGAAGGGCTGAATTTTGCCATTCCGATTGAGTTGGTAAAAGCGGTTTTGCCTGCGTTGTTTGCTGGTGGCGAGGTGAAGCACAGTTGGTTCGGAAGCTTCGGACACACCATAGCAAGCGGTGAAAAAGACCTTATTGAAAGCGGAATTTCTGTTGACTATATTTTACCACTTTCTCCAGCGTACTGGGCAGGGATAAACGAAGGCGACATTATTCAAAAGATAAATGGTGCGACGGTGAAGATGCTTGAGGATATTCAGGATTATATTTTTTCTATTCCAGTGAAAACGATTGTGAGGGCAGAGGGGCTGACGCTGGTTGAAGGCAAGTATGTAAGTGCAACTTGGTTTGTGCAATTGGACGGACGACCAGAATTTCCTGGACGCACGGCTTATGAAACAGACGTGATGTCACGTGTGATGTTGCCATTGACTGGAATGAAGTTGGCGAGGGTTGCACGAAACTCGTATCGCATTTTGGACACGATTAAAGGAAGTCCTGCAGATGAAACGGGTTTTTCGGAAAATGATTACGTCGAGTTAAAGGGCGAACAGCTTAATAAAAATAATGAGATTTTATACATTCAAGTGTATGCGAAACGCCGAAAAGCTGGATACCTCGAAGGCTTCATGGGCTTGTATGCGTACCTCGACGATCCGAGTTACTTTTGAGCAGTATAAAAAATGGACGGTGGCAGGTTTGAACTGCCGACTTCTACCGTGTGAAGGTAACACTCTACCGCTGAGTTAACCGTCCAATAAATATGAACCCATTATACAAAAAACAGTCGATAAAATCAAGCCCTTTTTACAAAGTCTTTTAAAAATCAGCTTCCAAGTTTTCCAGTTGGCTCGAAATCATTTGTAATCTGTGTTCCAGACTTTGGATTGTTTTTTCGATGCGGCTTTTTTCGCGTTCAAGCTTGAGCCGTTTGTCGGTTTCAGGCGGTGTTTTGGTTTTTCGCAAAAAGTCTTGCACATAAGGCGAACTTTTGTTATCCAAAAATAGGTTTTCAGCCTTTTGGCGGCTTTCAGGAGAGCCAATTTTTGAAACTTGCTTCATAGCTTCGTAGCCCAACGCTGGGTTCAAATCGTAAGCCTTAATTTTTTCGAGGGCAGCACTTGCTGCTCGTGGAAGACACAAAACTCTGTCAACGTAATCCTCGTATCGGATGCCTGCTTGCTTGCACAAAGGATGTGCTTGTAGTAAAAGCTCGCCGATTCGTTTTACCAGTTTGCCGTTTTCTAAAAAAAGCGTATTTTTAATTTCGTCGGTAATTTTCAAAAGCTCAGGCGAGCTTGCCAAATCGATTTTATAAACGCCAGCCTGTTCTGCTTTCTCCAATAGCACGTGGAATTTGCCCCAAAACTTTGGCGAATGCACCCGAGATGAATATAAACCTCCTTGCTCTTCGCACATTTTGTGATGGGTGTATTCGTGGATTGCAGTGTACATCAGTTCACCGTCATGCGAAAAATTTTTGTTGTGAAGTAAAATTTCGTGGCAATCCGTTTTGTATAAGCCGTTTACTTTTGCACTTTTTTTTCCAGTGAATACAACAGAAAAATCTAATTCGGTGTCCTCAATTTCAAGGAGAAGCTTTTTCACATCATCTTGGTTCATTGCGTTAACTATAATTCTTTTGGAGTTTTCGTCAAGTATTGCACTGCGGAAATCTTGGACAAAAAGCTAAGGTGTAAATTTGGAGCTACAAAGGCTTTAAACGTAAATTGCTCACTGCGAAGTTAAATTTTAAAATTGCGTAAAAAATTTATATTTTACGAAATGCACAAGAAAGGAATTTTTGCTTTTTCGCTTCTTGTATTTTAGGCAAATGAGGAGCTTTTTACGAGAAAGCTTTGCTCCAAAACAAAAGCTTTTTCGTGTTACGCCGATAGCGTTAGGGCTTTAACGCAGCCATTCTTTAGTTTTTGTGAAAACTAAAGAATGTGAAAGTTCAAAACATATTTGTGCGGGTTTGAGCAACGAGCGGAGCGTATTAAACTTTTGAACAAGATAGGTACATTAAAATCCGCAAGGATTTTAATGTACCACATCGGTTGCTCATTCGGTGAAT
>CALAEM010000082.1 GCA_937890985.1 uncultured Treponema sp.
TCAGACAAGCTACTTACATGAAATCTATTAAGAGAATAGCTGAAGCTATGAAAATTAGAGGATGGTACTAATCTCTTAAACTGATGAATTAAAATATAAAGCCTTTAATCTTAGGATTAAAGGCTTTTTTATTGATTATTATTAATTATGTGGTATCATTTCTCCATTTATTACTATATCTGAATTCTTATTTTCTCTAGTCCCATAAGGTCAACTAATTGCTCAAAGAATTCTCTATTGAGTTTTACTTTCATACCTGTATTTTGAGTTCTTTTTTCATTCTTATTTTTTATGGCAAATACAAAGTCTGTATTTCCTTTATTAGAAGTAATTAATTCTCTAAGTCTACTGTATTTATATCTGTCCTCTTCTTCAATTAAAATAAATAACTTTTTAGCTGGATAGTCATATAATTTATCCAAAGAAATTATTTTTTCGACTAGTAATTTAGTTGTTTTTTCTCCTTTATAGTCATCTATCTGTATCTTTCCTTCAATGTAGACAGTTCTCTTTTCTATAATTTCCTCTAAATATTTATCATAAGTCTTAGGAAAAGCTATGCAAGATATTGCTCTATCATAACAAAGAATAGAAAATAATGCCATTTGTTCTTCTTTTTTTGTTATAATTTTTTTTAGTCCTGTAATAGTTCCAAAAGTTTTTAAAACTTTACTTTCTTCAGCATCTATTTCTGAAAGTTTATTTATAGAAAAGGTAGTAATTATATCCTTGTACTTATCTAAAGGATGTGAACTTAAATAAAAACCTAGAAACTCTTTTTCCTTAGTCAATTTTTCATCAAGATTAAAGTCCTCACAACTAGTTAAAGTAAATTTATTTATAGTCTTACTTGCTTCACCAAAGAGATTCATCTGTTGAATTTCATCTGTTTTTGAAGCCTTTGATACATAATCGAGTACCTTATCTATTGATAAGAATTTTTCCTTTCTATTACCTTCAAGTTCATCTAAAGCACCTGATAAAATTAATGCTTCTAATGCTCTTTTATTTATTCCATTTTTTTTGTTTCTAATCAAAAATTCATCTAATTTGCTATAAACTCCATTTTTTTCATAATCTTCCACAATCTTCTTTGCTAGATTCAAACCAAGATTTTTAATTGCCGCAAGAGAGTAGCTTATTCCATCATTTTTTATTTCAAAATATGCACTTGGGGTATTTACATTAGGTGGATATATCCTTATTTTATGCTCTTTTGCATCATTAAAGTAATATGCAACATCACCTGTTTCAGATATTTCTGAAGTCATAATAGCGGCAAAGTAGAAAGCAGGATAATGTGCCTTTAAGTAAGCTGTCCAATATGAAATCATAGCATAGGCTACAGAGTGGGATTTATTGAAACCATAACCTGCAAACTTATCTATTAATTCAAATATTTCATCTGCTTTCTCTTCTGTATAATTATTCTCAACTGCCCTCTGAATAAACTTCTCTCTATTTTCTCTCATTATAGCAAAGTTCTTTTTCCCCATAGCCCGTCTTAATAAATCTGCTTCTCCAAGACTATAGTTTGCCATGTAACTTGCTATTTTCATAACCTGTTCTTGATAGAGAATTACTCCATAAGTTTCTTTTAAGATTATTTCCAAATTCTTATGCGGATATTCTATTTTCTCCTTACCATTTTTTCTATTGATAAAGTCATCAACCATTCCTGACTGTAAAGGTCCTGGTCTATATAGAGCCAATAGTGCCACTATATCCTCTAGTTTATTAGGTTTTAATCTCTTCATTATTTTTCTAATTCCTGTTGACTCTAATTGGAAAACTCCTGTTGA
Source organism: uncultured Treponema sp. (assembly GCA_937890985.1). Lineage (GTDB taxonomy): Bacteria > Spirochaetota > Spirochaetia > Treponematales > Treponemataceae > Treponema_B. The sequence goes on from CALAEM010000082.1 coordinate 1,803, forward strand.
ATCTCCTTGTGATAGCATTTCAAAAACCTTTTTATCATCAAGTGGAATTTTATATAGCTCTATATCTATATTCTTATATTTTTTGATATAGTCTATTGTTCTTTGTATATTTGAAAGATTTTTTAAACCTAGGAAATCTATTTTTAAAAGTCCTAGATCCTCAAGCTCTTTCATTTGATATTGAGTTGCTATAACTCCTTCTTTTTCATCTAAGTAAATAGGAACAGTCCTATCTAAATCTTCTTTTGTTATTAAAATACCTGCTGCATGGGTAGATACATGTCTTATCTTATTTTCAATTCTTATTGATAGATCTATTACCTTTTGTAATTCAATATCTGTTGTATATAGTTTTGCAACTTCCACATTTTCTTTTAAAGTTTTTTCTAAAGTTTGAAAAGAAGAAACTAATTTACTCAACCTATCTATTTTTTTCAAATCAATATCTAAAACTCTACCTATATCTCTTATTGCTGCCCTTGCTTTCATTCTACCAAAGGTTATGATATGGGCAACTCTTTCCCTTCCATATTTATGCACAACATAGTCTATAAGCTCATCACGTCTTTCACGACAGATGTCTATGTCTATATCGGGCATAGATATTCTTTCAGGATTTAAAAATCTTTCAAAAAGTAAGTTATACCTTATAGGATCTATCATAGTTATTCCTAGACAGTAGGCAACTAAACTTCCAGCTGCTGAACCTCTTCCTGGTCCAACAGGTATACCATTTCTCTTAGCATAAGCAATAAAGTCCCAAACTACTATAAAGTATCCTGAATATCCCATTTTTATAATAACTGAGAGTTCATATTCCAATCTTTCTAAAATATCTTTAGTCAGATTTTCTTTATATATTTTTTTTATATTTTCATAACATATAGATTTTAAATATTCATCCATTCCTGAATATTGATTAGGAACTTCATAATATGGGAATTGTAAATTTCCAAATTTTATTTCTAAATTACATAAACTTGCTATATAGTTTGTGTTTTCTATAGCTTTATGAAATCTTTCATCTAGGCTTCTTTGCATTTCTTCTTTTGATTTTAAATACAATTCTTTTGAGACAGCTCTTTTTCTATTTTTATCTTTTAGCTTCCAACCTGACTGTATACAAATTACTATGTCTTGTAATTCATAGCCATCTCTATCAACATAGTGAACATTATTGGTTGCCACTAATTCTATATTTTTTAACTTTGCTATCTCATAGAATTTATCATTGATTACTTTAGTTTCAAGAAGTTCATTAGCCTGTATCTCCAAATAAAAATTCTCTTTTGAAAATATTTCTATATATTCATCAACTATTTTATCAAGTTTCTCACTAGGGAAATTCATTAAAATAGCCTTCCCTATTTCTCCCTTCATAGAAGAAGAAAGTGCTATCAAGCCCTTGCTCTGTTCTTTTAATATCTCTTTACTTATTCTTAATTCTCTATTATCTTTTTTCTTATATAGTTCAGAGGCTAATTTTACTAAATTTTTATAGCCTTCGTAATCTTTTGCAAGCAAAGTCAAGGTAAAAATATTTTGCTCTTCTTTTTCATAAAGTGGAAGTTCTAAACCAATAATTGGTTTAATTCCCATCTTCTTAGCCTTTTCATAGAATTCAATAGCACAAAACATATTGGCATAGTCTGTCACAGCCAAAGAGTTCATACCTAATTCTTTTGCTCTTGTTAAAAAACTATCTATGCTATTTACACCTTCTAAAAGGCTATATTCAGTATGTAAATTCAAATGAACAAAATTATTCTCCATAGGCTCCCCCTATTCAACTATATAATATCCATATTCAGAAAAAATCTTTATAAGCTCTTTTAAATTTTCTCTTTTTACAAGTAAATGATATTCTTCTCCTTTTAAAGCTAAGGTTTTAAATCTTTTATCTCTAATGACAGTTTGAATTAATTCCTTATTATTTTTTAATTTTAAGACTATATAGTCATCTTCTATTTTTACAGAATTAAATTTCTTTTCTAAATTTTCAAAGAAATCTTCCCAATTCGATGTAAGTTTTTTATTGTCTATATTTTCTTTAAATTTTTCTATTCTTTCCATTAATTCATCATAGGTCCTTATACCTTTAATAAAGCTATCATAAGTCAATTTAAACATATTGTCTTTTACTTTGGTTCCTATTTTTTCAAAGAACATCATCTTTGCAGGTGCTTCTCCTACAATTGTAACAAATTGTCTTTTATCGTCAAGCTCTATTTCAGCTTTTTCATTGATTTTAGGTAATTCATATCTTTCTGTATGTCCAAAGATAAATCTACCTAAATTTGTTAATCTCACATATTTTAAACCATCATACTTAGATAGATAGTTATTCTTTAGGTAAAGTCCCTTTTTGAAAAATGGCTTTTCATAGAAAATTTCAAAAACTCCAAATATTCCTAATAGGAATATATAACTTTTAATAAAAGGTTCTATTATATAGTCTTTATATTGACTGTAGTCTGTAATTTTAGCTCTTTCTCCATTAGCTTCATTTATATAGATATAGTCTTTTACATCCTTAAATGTTATAAGCTCTATATTTTTTCCTCTATATACAAAAGCCTTTAATATATTTTCTATACTAACAACTTCATTTTCTGGCATTTCTTTTAAAAGTTCCACTAAAGATTTTAAAACTTCCTTTATATTTTCAGGATGTTCCCAAATATTTCTAGTTCCTTTTAAGAAATTTAAAAATAGATTAGTGTAAATATAGTTATCACTCTTCTCAAAAGTTTCAGCTGTCATAAAGTCATTTAAAATATTTTTTATATTTTTATTATTAAAGTAAGTATTTACTCTATATTTTTTCTCTAATAAGGTCAATATTAAGCATAAAGTTTCTGTTTTTAAAAATTCAAGTCCCTTTACATCGTTGTAATATTCAGTTATACCACAGTGTTTTTGCATGTTCTTTTTAAAATCTTTTAAAATTTTTCCACTGCTTGAAATAGGGTTTTCTCCTGAATTATAAAAATCTAAATAAAAGTTCATATTATTGATAAATTCATTTTCATTGTTATCTTTATATAATTTAAAAACTATATTTTCTTCTTCTGCTTTATGTAAGTAATAATCTTTTGGTTTAGTGTCTATATAGTTTCTGATAAATCTAGCTATATCATCTTTCATAGAAAAAGAGGTATTCATATCTTTATCAAACTCATCTAAGTCAAAAAATAGATATTCTTCTTTTGGTGCATAGGCTTCTTTCTCAAACTTATCTACATAGCTTTCAAGATACTTTTTTAAGTCTTCTTTTTTTATAGGAAATTTTTCTTCCCAAACAACTACTTTAAAAATTTCTTTTACTTCTTCTGGTAAAGTTTCAAAAATCTTCTTAAAAATTTCTTCGTTCCCATAAAATTCAGCTAAAAATTTAACTAATACTTCTTTATCTGTCTTTTCATTGATTGCTGAAATCTCAAATATATTCATATCTTTAGCTATATAAGCATCTGCTATCCAATCCACAAAATATTTTTGAAAAAGTCCAAATAATGCTTCTTGCTTATATCTCTTGCTCAATATATGTTCAAGTTCATTCATCATTTTATGCTCTCCTAATTTCCTAAAATGAATTCTATATCATTTTTAGAAAGGTTTTTTGTTGATAAATTATCTTCAGAGATTAAATCGTCCAATAGTTTATCTTTGATTTCTTGTAATTTTAGTATTTTTTCTTCTATTGTGTTTCTCATAATCATTTTATAGGCAAATACAGTTTTATCCTGTCCTAATCTATATGCTCTGTCTATAGCTTGATTTTCAACTGTTTTATTCCACCAAGGGTCATAGATGAAGATTGTATCGGCTGATACTAAATTTAAGCCTACTCCCCCTGTTTTTAGGGTCATAACAAAAACTTTATATCTACTATCACTTTGAAACTTATCAACTAGACTTTGTCTATCTTTAGTTTGTCCAGTCATTTTTAAAAATTTAATCTTATTTTCTTTTAATGAATTACATATGCTTTCTATTGAAGATAAATAGTTCACGAAAATTAATACTTTGTGGTCATTTTCTATTGCTTCAATAACATTCTCTATTAAAACTTCCTTCTTACTTGAAATTATTTTGTTATTATCTAATTCAGGTGAACTAACTATATGTCTTAGTTCATTTATTGCCTGAAGTACAAAAAACTTATCGAAAGTCCCTTGGCTTGAAGTGTTGTTTTCTAAAAGAGAATAATAATATTTTCTTTTTTCTTCATAGTATTTTCTATGTTCTTCATTCATGTCAACATATACTAATTTTTCTATCTTATCTGGTAAATCTGCTAAAACTTCTTTTTTTACTCTTCTCAATAAGAAAGGGTAAATCTTCTTTCTTAATTCTTCTATAGTAGAAGTATCTGAGTATTTTTGTATAGGTATTATATAGTTATTAGTAAAACTTTGTACTGTTCCAAACATCTCAGGATTTAAAAATCTAAATAGAGAATATAGCTCCAATAAATTATTTTCAACAGGTGTACCACTTAAAGCTACTCTTTTTTCAGCATTTAAAAGTAATACTGCCTTTGTAGTTTGTGAATTGATATTCTTTATATTTTGAGACTCATCTAACACAAGTAAATCAAATTTTTCTTTTAAAAGATTTTCAATATCATTTCTTATAGTTCCATAGGTTGTCAATACAACATCTGCTTTCTTCAATATAGAAAGTTCTCTATTTATACCATAATACACAGCTATTTTTAAGTTTGGTGCAAACTTTTTAATTTCACTTTCCCAGTTAAATATTAAGCTCTTAGGCATTATAACCATGGTTCTTTTCTTCTTCTCTTCATGAGTTTTAGAAATTAAAGCTATGGCTTGTAAAGTCTTTCCTAGACCCATATCGTCAGCCAAACAAGCTCCTAATCTATTATCTGTCAGATACTTTAGCCATTTGTATCCATATTTTTGATAATCTCTAAGAGTTGCATTTAATTTAGGGAAAACTATGTCATTTTCATTGATCTTATTTATTCCCTCAAAGAAATCTTTATTTCCTGCAAATTCATTATTAAAAGTTTTCTCATCAAGTATATCTTGAACTATTGGCATATCAAAGAAGGAAATTTTTACTTTATTTTCATCCTCATCTTTGAATATTCTCTGCAACTTCTCTATATACTCTCTGTTTATTAAAGCATTTGTTCCATCACTTAAAACTATATACTCATCTTTTCTATACTTATTTAAAAGCTCTTGTATAGAGAATTTTTCACCTTCAATTTCAATGTCAACTTCTCCTTCAAGATAATTAAGGTGATAACTAAATTTTCCACTTAATCTAGGTCTCACAGCCTTTATATTATACTTTCTTAACTTATCAGTACCTATGATACTGTATTTATTAGCTAGTTGAAGTAACTCTTTCTTTACAAATTCCTTTGCTATTTCCTCATTTAAGATAATAAAGTTTTCATTATCTATATAGTATGAAGACTTTAAACCTGTATTCTTTTGAAGCTTAACTAAAACTTTTACTATCTCTAGCATATCTGAAGTTAAATTTTCTAAGTTTATCCTAGATATTTCTAGCTTCTTTTCAACTTCATTTACAGTAACAATATTTTCTAAATTATTTTTCTTAAAAAAATCATAGTCCATTGTAGAAATAATAGAATTAATTTTTAAATAAAGACTGTTATCAAAAGAAATCTTTTCTATTATTATCTGTGGAATAGCAAGCTTTTCTTCAGCATTTATAGTTTCGTAATCTTCATATTTTAATTCTACATTGTTATAATTTTTTAAGATCAAAGAACAGTAAGTCTCAAGCTCATATTTATCTATATTTTGGAATAGTTCATCAAGAGTAAATTCACCTAAACCTTTAACCTCATAAAATACTCCCTGTGAATAAATATAGTTATCTATTATATTTTTCTTAGATAAAAGATTATCATTTATTTCAATAAAAATATCTAGTTTATCTTCTATTTCACGATTTTCTCTTATTAAAAGAGATATATTCATTAATTCACTTTTTTCTATTTTTTCAAAATCACTATTTACAAAATTTCCATGTTCTAAAAGATACTTTAATAAAGTAGTATCTATACTTAAATATTCACTTTTCTTTTCATCCCAACTGATGAAAAATTCTCTTTCATTCTCTAAATTTTCTATATAATCGTTTACTACATTCTGTCTTAAATTAGAGTAATTACTAATCACATTCTTTTCAGAATCATACAGGGCTAGTGAGAAGCTTCCCTCTTCTTCAACTAGCATATAAAAACTAACATCAACCATAATCACTCCAATATTTTTTTCATACTCTCATCTATTTCTATAACTTCGACATCTTTAATATTTTTAAAAGCTTCTATAAAATTTTTCATTTGACTATAGTCATCAGAAAAATGCATAGGAACTATTAATTTCGGCTTTAAAACTTTATAGAATAATTCTACACCCTCTAGTGTATTAACTCCTAATCTTGGGTCTACAGGCACAAAGGCTATATCTATTCTAGCTAATTTTTTTATTTTTTCTAACTCTGACATATAGGCATCATACATTGTTTTTTCTTCTTCAGGAGTGTCATCTTCCCAATGCCATAGATGCAAGTCTCCAGAGTGGAAAATATTTTTATCTTCAACATTAACATAAAAAGAAGAACCTAAATCTGTTGAACCAAAAGTACTTATCTTTAAATTATCTAGTTCAAAGCTATCTCCCTCCTTTGTAAAGTAAAAGTTTTTATGTTTATGTATTTTTATATCATCACTTAAAATATATTTAATATTCTCATTTAAGTTTAACCATTTTAATATTTCTTTATTAAAATGATCACTATGACTATGTGAAGAAAATACATAAACTTTTTTATCAGTTCTTTTTATAAATTTACTTATAAAACTTTCTTCTTCATTTTTCTTATCAGTTGGAATTCTATAAAAATCGAATATTAAAATACTTTTTTCTAACTCCAGTACAAATCCACTATGATAAATATAATAAATCATATAGCACCTCTTATTTATTTTTTAATTAATAGTTTATTTTACCATTTTTTACAGAAAATTCAAAACAAATTTCAAAAAAATAAAAGGTGAGTATTCACCGAAGCTTAAAATACTTTATACTTTTGAGCTTTCCGCGAAGGTGTGCTTTTTAATCTTTAAGCGTCGTTTCAAAAAACCAAAAGCTTAATTTCATTCCGCTCCAAGCTCTCCCAAGCCGACCGCTCCTTGAATTTTTCTCAAAATTACAGTATAATGGTGTTATCTTAAAATAATGGAGAAAAAATGAAATACGCAAAAACATTTTTTGTGCTTCTTGCTCTGACGCTTTTTGTGTCATGCACCAAGAAAGAAGAAAAACAGGCTGTCACAGCGGTCGAGAATACAGTGAAAGGCAAATTCGGTACGCCGATGAACTTCACAAGCAAAGACTTGGACGGAAACGTTATCGGAAGTGATGCGTTCAAAAACGCAGATGTAACCCTTGTGAATATCTGGGCGACTTGGTGTGGACCGTGTCGCGGAGAGTTACCAGCACTCGGAAAAGTTGCTGAAAAGTATCGTGCGAAAGGCTATCAGGTTTTTGGTTTTATCCAAGACGTTTCCGATGTTACAGATGAAAGTGCACCAGTTGCAAAAGAAATCCTTGCAAATGCTGGATGCACATTTCCTGTAGTTATGAACACTTCGGCAATGGAACCGATTTTTTCAGACATCAATGCGTTCCCGATGACGCTGTTTATCGACCGCGACGGCAATATGATTCTCGATGAACATATCGGTGCAATGGATGAAGCAGGCTTCGAAGCAATGTTTGAAAAAGCTATCGCGGCTGTCAACGCAAAAAAATAACGCCCGTTACGTATGAGTAAAAACTTTTCAGATAACAATCCAAAGTGCCATTTTTGCCAACTGTGTGACGGGCACGGTTGTGTCGGCGAAATGCCTGGCATGGGTGGCGTTTTCGCGAGTGAAAACTTTATCGCGAACGTCGCCGACTGGCAACGTTATACAAAAACTAAAAAAACGCTGCCCGTTATTCGTTTAGCTCCGATTACTGGAGCCGTTGAAAACATCGGATGGCACGACGAAAAAAGTTTTTACTTTGAACTTCTCAATGCCGTTGCTCAAACAAATGTGCGTTTGAGCATCGGCGACGGCACGCCCGACGAAAAACTATTTCACGGCATTGAGGCTCTTAAAGCCCTGAAAAAAAAAGCAGCCGTGTTTCTCAAACCTTATCCGCAAAAAAACTTTTTTGAACGACTAGAACGGGCAGAAACCGTCGCCGAAATTTTCGGCACAGACATCGACTCGTACAACATCGTTACGATGCGTAATCTGGTGAACCTTGAGCGAAAATCTCCGACGCAGCTTTTAGAGATTAAGCGGCGTGTCAAAGTGCCGTTTGCAATCAAGGGCGTTTTCACACCAGAAGACCTAGAAATGGTCGCTGAAGTTAAACCCGACATCGTTGCAATTTCAAACCACGGTGGCAGAGTTGAAACACGCCGCGGAAGTACTGCCGCATTCTTGGCGGAAAACGCAGCATTCTTGCGAAAGTACTGCGGCGAAATTTGGGTCGATGGCGGCTTGCGGACAACTAGCGACATACTTGCAGCCCATTCGCTCGGTGCATCGACTGTTATGGTTGGTCGCCCTTTTATTACCGCACTGTTACGCGACGGAACGCAAGGAGTGCTGCAAACTGCGGCTGCACTCACCGGAAAGTAGCAACTTCCTTCTCAGTACTGGAACATGATGGACGCATTAAAATCCTGCAAGGATTTTAATGCGTCCCGTGAGTTGCACATTCGGTGAATGGCTACAATGTTTTGAGAAAGTGCGATTGCATCGTTGTTAGCACGGACTGTTCGAAAACGGCTTGAGCTAAAACTAGTTTTGTGGTATACTCGCCACGATATGAATGCAATTATTGTTGGGGCTGGAGTTACTGGCACCGTATTGGCACGAAGTTTAATCGCGAAGGGGCACAACGTTGTTTTAATCGACCCCGATGAGGATACTGCTAGGCATGCAGCCAATCAGCTGGACTGCATGGTGATAGCTGATCGTGGCAACAAAATAAGTGTGCTTTTTGATGCAGGAATTGAGCGGGCGGATGTTTTAATAGTTGTTACCGAATCCGACGAAGTAAACCTAATCACTTGCGGCATCGTCGAAAGCTTAAACCCTGAGATTTTTAAAATTGCCCGCGTGCGAAATCCCGATTACCTTGAAACATTTATGCTGCCTGGGCAAAAGTTGCTCGGTGTCGATAAAATCGTTTTCCCCGACGAAGTTGCAACGACTGCAATAGTGAAAGCCATTGAACACGGTGCAATCAGTGACGTTATGGCGTTTGAAAACTCCGAGTATGAAATTGTGCGGTTTACTATCAATGAAAACAGTATTCTCAATGGATTAAAAATTGCTGAAATCCATAAACACGTTCCATGTCATTTTGTCGTTGTTTCAATCGAAGAAGGGGACGAGCATATCATTCCGTCTGGCAACACGGTACTCAAACCGAACGTAAAACTCGCAATTTTAACTCATCTTGACAACGTAAAAGTATTTTACGAGCTTGCTGGTTTCAAAATGAAGCCACTTCGAAAAATAGCTATTGTCGGAATGGGGCGAATTGGCAAAATGATTGCCGAGCATTTGCTGAAAAAAGCTTCGGTCGGTTTTTTTAAAAAACTTTTCCGAAAGACGGCAAATCGGAATATTATTATCATTGAAAAAGATGAAGCTGTCGCAAAGGATGCTGCACAAAAATTCCCAGATGCCCTTGTTTATAACGCCGATATTATGAATGAAGGCTTTATAGAAGAGGCGTCAATTCACGAATGCGACCTCGTGATTACCGTAACGCAAAACTACGAGCTAAATATGATAGCGTCGACGCTTTTGAAAAATTTGGGTGTCGATAAAACAATCACCCTCGTTCAAAGTCCCACGATGGAAGCGATTGCGAACAAAATTGGGATTGACGTGGTGATTTCATATAAGGGAGCAGTTGCCGACGCAATTCTCAGTCATCTAAGCGGAAAGAATGTAACTGCGGTGCATACTATTGGAACTGGAACGCTTGAAATACTTGAAATTACGGTTTCGGAAACTTCGCAGATTATTTCCAAGTCAATAAAAGATTTCGCTGAACACGGTGTATTTTTGGTGATGCTGGTTGAGCGAAATGCGTTGTCTTTCTTGCCGAACGGAACAACAGAATTAAGTGTTGGCGACAGAGTCGTTTTGATTTGCCAATCTTCCGAAAGTCAGCGTATAAGTAAAATGATTAGTGGTGAACAATGAAATTTTTACAATACTTGAAAGTTATTTTTGTCATTTTGAGTTGTGTGGTTTTGTCGTTTCTTTTGCCGATTGCGTTTGCGGTTGCCTACAACGAAATGAGTATGATACCAGCGTTTGTGCTGCCGATGCTGCCTGTTTTGCTGATTGCGGGTGTTTTGCTTTTTGTAACGCGGAAAAGGCAGCTTAGGCTTTCTACCCACGGTGGCATAGCTTTGGTTGCTTGCGTGTGGATATTCGCTTCGGTTATTGGTGCGTTGCCTTTTTTTATTTCAGGCGTGATTCCAAAATTTGTTGATGCACTTTTTGAAACAGCTTCTGGTTTTACAACGACAGGGGCGACAATTATGACTGTCATTGAAGGTCAGCCAATCAGTATGCTTGTATGGCGAGCTCAAACGCACTGGCTTGGCGGTATGGGAATTGTGGTTTTGGCAGTTGCCCTGTTTCCGCTTTTGGGTGTTGGAGGCTTCGCCTTGATAAAAAGCGAAACGACAGGTCCAGACAAGGGAAAGGTTACTTCAAAAATCGCAGAAACAGCGAAGGCGCTTTGGATTGTGTATTGTGTACTTACGATTTTGCCAATGATTGCACTTATGTGTGCTGGAATGAATTTTACTGAAGCACTTTGCCATGCGTTTTCGATTTTGGGTACGGGCGGCTTTTCAACCAGAAATGCAAGCATTGGATCTTTTAACAGTGGTGCGATTAATATCATCTGCACAGTGTTTATGTTTTTAGCTTCGTGGAACTTTTCGCTTTATATCCGTCTGCTGCAAGGACACCCGGAAGACATTTGGCAAAACTCGGAGCTTCACGCTTTCTTGAAAATATTTTTTGCAAGCGGAATTATTATCGCGATTTTGATAACGCCGATGTACGGGCTTCTCGATGCTTTTAACCATTCGTTTTTTCAGGTTGCTTCCGTGATGAGTACGACGGGGCTTTCGTCGACAAACTTTGACCTGTGGCCTGAAGCCGCTAAGTTTGTTCTTTTGTTGCTGTTTTTTATCGGTGGCTGCTCAGGCTCAACGGCAGGTGGCATTAAAGTTATCCGCTGGGTTATTCTCAAAAAGCAAGCTGGCAACGAAATCAAGCGGCTTTTGTACCCGCACGGAGTTTTTAGCATTCAGCTCAACGGCAGACCTGGACGCAAAGACGTCGTTTACAGCGTCGCAGGTTTTGTGTTTTTATATTTGTTTCTTGTCGGGGTTACTGCCTTTGTCGCAGTGAATGCTGGCGTCAACGTTTACAGTGCAATCGTTTCGGCTCTCAGCCTCGTGGGAAACGTCGGTGCAGGTTTTGACATGATCGGCCCGACGCAAAACTTCGCATTTTTTAGCGGCTGGGCAAAATTTATTTTCACGTTTATGATGCTTGCTGGACGCTTGGAATTGTACACAATGCTCGTGTTTTTCAGCAAAGAGTTTTGGCGAAAGTAAAATCAAAAAGTGCCGTTTTATAAAGCTACGAGTCGCTGACGCGGAAAAACGCTCGCCGATTTTTCCAGCCAGCGGCTTCGCCCCAAATACCTTTGATAACACCTTTATGCTCAATCAGCGGAACAAGTGCCTGCATACGCTCAGGAACTTTTGCTTCACTAAAAAGCTTTTTTACGCTCTTGAACGAGCTCTCGGCAATTTGGATTTTATCACCAGGGAGAATTGAGCGGACGTAAAAAGGCAGTTCAAACGAGCCAAAGTATTCGTAGTTGCTTTTGGGTTTACGGAAACTAAGCCTTACGCGTTTATCGCCAAAGTTCTCGTCAAGTGAAACACGGAATGTTCCGTGCGGAAAACAATATTCACCGAGGCTATCAACCCAAACGGAAAAGCCACTTATTTTGTCAGTTTTTTTATAAACGAGCAAAACATCAGTTAATTTCACTCCGCACTTGCCTATTTCGCAAGTTTCACCGCGTTTCAGCAAAGAGCATTTGTTAATAAAAGAAAATGAAAGACGATGGATGCCAAGTAACGAAAAGCATTCTTGCAAGATTCGACGACGGATTGCAACAGGATGAGCGAGAAAGTCGCCTTCAAACACAACGGACGCATCGCCGAGTTTTCGGATGTTCGCAGTTTGGAAATTCAAAGCCTCGCAATCGAGGGCAATTTTCGCCAAAGTTTTGTCCAAGCCCTTTTGCCAGTTCGGAAAAGTTTTGTCCAATGCGGGCGTCAAGGTCAGACGAAGCCGATTACGCAAAAAGTCGGTGCTTCGGTTCGTCGAGTCAGTTCGGTAATCCTGACCGCATTCATTCAGAAAGGCAAGAATTTCTACACGGGAAATATTCAAAAGCGGACGAAGCAAAAAGCCACGTTTCATCTGCAAGCCAGCTAAACTTTCGGGATTGCCACCCTGAAAAAGCCGCATCAAAACCGTTTCGTAATAATCGTCGCGGTTATGTGCTGTCAAAATAAAATTCGCCCCGATTTTAGCTTTGTGCTTGTGGAGAGCCTCGTACCGAAAATGCCGGGCTGCAGCTTCCAAACCGCACTTTTCGCGAGCTGCAAAGCGACAAATCTTTTCACCTGAAAGCTCGGCAACCTCGCAAGGGATGTTCAGCTTCTCACACAAGTTCTGCACAAAACGTACATCACCTGCACTTTCATCGGTAGGGCGTAAATTATGATTAACTGTCAAAACATAAACAGCAATCGGAATATCATTGGCTAATTTTGCACACGCACACAAAAGAGAAACAGAATCAGCTCCGCCAGAAACCGCTAAAAGCAAAACTGGCGAAACTGATTCCAAATGAGGAGATAAAGTTTTTCGTAAATTGTCATTTACTTTTTCAATAAAGCTTTTGTACATAAAGCTTTTGGCAAAACAGGAAAAAAAAGCAAGCTACAGCAAAACCGCACGCAGCACACAAGTTAAATTTTCCCGACTGCCGTTTCTTTTATTCTGCCTTTGCAGCTTCAGCAGGTGCATCAGCGGCTGCAGGCTCAGCACCTTCGGCAGCAGCTTTCGGAGCTTCCTTGTCGCCGCTAATATATTTAACAGTCGCGACAACTTGGTCTTCTTCGCTCAAGACTTTCACAGCGTCAGGCAGCTTCAGGTCACGGACGTGAATACTTTCATTTACACCTAAGTTCGACACATCAACGATAATTCGCGGCGGCAAATCTCGCGGCAAGCATTCAATTTCAATTTCGACAACGCCCGTTTCAAGCACACCGCCGTCTCGAACACCGCTAGGTGCACCTTCAAGCTTAATACCAACAAGAGTTCGCAAAAGCTTACCAGCTTCAACTTCATACAAGTCGAAATGATTGATTCGGTTGCGTACCATATCATATTGATAGTCTTTGATAAAAACCTGATACTCATCGTTATTATCCAACTTTACTTGTACAATCGTACTTTCGGTAACCGATTTAAAAAGCCGCTCAAACTCATTGTAATCTGCATCAATTGAAAGAGCTTTGCCGTGTCGGTCATACATAACACCGGGAACGCGACCATTTCGTCGCAAACTCGCCGCAAAAGCCTTTCCATGCTCCTTTCGATGGCGTCCATTCAGTACTTTTTGTTCCATAATATCACTCCAACTGTTCAATGCCGCATTCGCGGAAAAATCCTGGGACGGTAGGATTCGAACCTACGGAATGACGGCACCAAAAGCCGTTGGCTTACCACTTGCCGACGTCCCAATATAACATTTCAACTCAAGGTCGAAAATATCATCAATATCACACATATTTATATGCTATCATAAATATCATATAAATACAAAAGGCTCACAAAACCGAAATCGCTTTTTCAAGTTGATTTCAGCTGACCGTAAACGCTCCGAACTTTGAAAAAGCCCAAACACAACCGAACCGCTTCCAGTCATCAACGCAAAGTCAGCACCAGCCTTTAAAAGTGCATCCTTCGCCTCCGCCACTTCTCGATGATTTTCAAAAATCACTTTTTCAAAATCATTAACAAACAGCTCAGAACTTCCTCTCCAGGTGGAAAATTCACCTGTAGCATACATCGCAATCAAGCGACTTTTTCGCTCGCGGGTTAGCTCAACGGAACCAGAGGTGCGTGTTTTATCCAACAACGCGTACGCCTGCTCTGTCCGACTTTTAGCATGTGGAACAAGCAAAAGTCCGCAACCGCTCGCCGATTTTATCGGCTCAACGATTTCGCCACGCCCAGCAACAAACGCTGCCCCAGCTTTTACAAAAAACGGGCAATCCGAGCCTACTTCCAGTGCAAGACTGGATAACTTCCTTTCGGAAAGCCCCGCCCCGCTCAAGCGGTTTAACGCCTTTAACAAAGCAACCGCATCAGTTGAAGCACCGCCCAAACCAGCACATGTCGGAATACGCTTGAGAGCAGTAATCTCGACTGGCTGTTGAAATCCAGTCATCGCACAAAAAACATTGTACGCCTTTGTCAAGGAGTTTTCAGTCGGCAAATCAAAATTGACACACCGTAGCGAAAACACCTCCGAAACTCGCACTGACACACAGTCAAAAAGCGAAATTGCCTGAAAAATGCTCTCAATTTCGTGAAAGCCATCTGTTCGTTTACAACCGACCTGCAAATGCAAATTTATCTTCGCGGGAGCAATTTCGCAAACAGAAGCATCCAACATGTTTTAACGATTATAAATAAAATTAAAAATTTGTCAAGGGCTTTTGCGAGATTTTTCGGTGAAAGTAAATTTGCTGGAAAGCGTGGAACTTGTAAACTGCTGAGCTTATCCAAAGGCAACCTCGGTAATGGGCAACACGGACGTTGCCCATTACCGAGCTTTTAGCGTGTCGTAAAAT
>CALAEM010000083.1 GCA_937890985.1 uncultured Treponema sp.
CTTAATCTACCAAATTGGTTGCACTTTCGGTGAATGAAGACGATGAGCCTTGAGTGTTTTAGTTGTGGGGCGAGACCGCGGGTACAAAACACTTATCGCCTTGTTCGTGAAAAGATTGCACTTTTCTGTTCTTTGGATTATAATGGCAATATGATTGATTGGCATGTGCATTTGCGTGATTGGACGCAATCCGAAAAAGAAACAATTTTTCATGCAGCGAGTCTTGCTGCGGAAGCTGGGTTTACTGCGTTGTTCGATATGCCGAATACGGCACCGCCATTGGTTGATGCAAAAACTTTGGAAGAGCGGATTGTGTACGGCAAGGCTGAAACAGCGAAGGCTTGTGGTGATTTGTTTTACGGAGTGTATGCGGGCGTTACCGCAAACGAAAAACAAATCACGGAAGTTGTCCAATTTGCAAAAGAGCATTTTCCAGATTGCGTTGGTTTGAAAATGTTTGCGGGACATTCAACAGGCAACATGGGATTAGTTCACGAAGAAGAACAGATGGCTGTGTATCAAACTTTGGCAAAGCTTCGTTTTACAGGTTTGATTGCGGTGCACTGCGAAAAAGAATCGTATATCCATTCGGAACTTTTTGATATTGCACGTCCTGAAACGCATAGTGAGGCTCGACCTGAAATTGCCGAAGTACAATCAATCTCCGACCAAATTCGATTTGTGCGTGAAAGCGGTTTCGCGGGGCATCTTCACATTTGTCATATCAGCACGGAAGAAGGCTTGAATTTGGTGAGCGAGGCAAAGTCTCGCGGTGTGAGTATTTCGTGCGGTGCAACAGCACATCACGCCTTGCTAAATACGGACGCATATCACAAAAGTGGTATTTTTGCAAAGATGAATCCGCCACTTCGCAATGAAAAAAATAGGCTGGCGATTTTCAGTGGACTTTTGTCTGGTGCTGTTGACACGATTGAAAGCGATCACGCTCCGCACACGGTTGCAGATAAACAAAAGGGTGCGTCTGGCGTTCCAGGGTTTGCAGGGACTTTGCGTTTAATAAATGCCTTGCACGAAAACGGAATTGGCGAGTTCGCTTTGAAAAACTTGTGCGGTGGGAATATCAATAAAATTATAGGTACTAGCTTTAAAATACAAGTACCGTCTTCCGAAATAATTGAAAGCCTTTTCCAAAAAATTTCAGATGCTTATCCATATAATATTTTTTAATGAAGATTTTCATGGTTGCATTCGAGGAGAAATAATTGAGTAAAAATATTTTTGCAACGCTTCTAAAAAAAGAATTATTTATGCTTGTTCATTCTTTTGCGTTTTGGTTCAGCTTTATTTTTTTTCATCTCGCATTATCGTTTTTGTTTTTGGGAATGCCTGTTTGGTTCGATATGCAGTTGTCGAGTTTCAGTTATTTTTTTTCGCTGTTTCCTTTTGTGTTTATTGTTGTCATTCCAATGTTGACAATCGGAAGTTGGTCGGATGAATACAAAACCCAAACGTGTAGACTGCTTTTTTTGTTTCCTGTGTCCGAGGCGGAACTTGTTTTCGCAAAGTTTGTTTCGTGCTCGGTTGCTTTTTTTATTCAACTTGCGGTTTCGATTTTAATTCCAATTTCGGTTTCAAGCTTAGTGTTTTTTGAACCTGCAAGTTTTATCTTTTCATACATATCGCTTTTTACTTTCGGGATTTCATGCATCGCAATATCGCTTGCGTTAAGTTCGCTTTCATCTGAAAGTGCTGTTTCGTTTGCGTTGAGCTTTTTAACAATTGCTTTTTTTTCTCTTGTTCATTTTGTTGTACGAATTTTGAAAGTGCCAAAATTTATTGAAGTGATTATTGAAACAATTTCTTTTAGTACACATTTTCAAAATGCATCACTTGGAATCTTAAACATCGGTGATTATATTTTTTATGCTGCACTTATTCTTTTGGGCATAACGATGAATATTTTTATTTTAAAATTGCGAAGGATAAAAAATAAATGAAACATGAATTTAAATTTCAGTTTTTGTTATATATTTTGATTGTTATGTTATTGCTATTTATTTCTAGCAAAATTAATTTGCGGTTTGATTTTTCCAAAGATAAAATTTATACTCTCACCGATTATACAAAAACGCTTTTTAATAACGTGCCTGAAAAGTTAACGCTCACTTGGATTTGCTCGGATAACATAAAAAAATATTTTCCGATGGCGACATACCTCGAAGATATTTTGCGTCAGTATGCTTTATTGAACAACTGCAATTTTGAAACTGTAAACTCAAGTACACTGAGTGAAACTGCTTTGCAAGGTTTAAATATTTTTCCAGAGCAAATTGCGAGTTCGTCGCGTGACGAAAAAAAACTTATCAATATGTATTCTGCATTGTTGATTGAATATCGCGGAATGACAAAAGTGCTTCCGTATATGTTTGATGTACAGCATTTGGAATACACGATTGCAAACAATGTTCTCGCATTGTTGGAAGATAGTGAAGGCATATCGGAAAAAAGGAGCATCTATATTTTAGCTTCGCATAATGCACTCAAAGATGAATATCAATATCTTTTGCCGTTTTTGGAATATGATAATTTTGTCCCGATTGTTGTACAGGAAGAAAATATTGACGACTTGAAATCGAGCATACCGCTAATCGTTGTTGGTTCGTCATTTGTTACGGATGAGCAAACGCAGATGATTGACGCATTTTTGCAAGCTGGCGGCAATGCTGCGTTTTTTGTTTCTGGGACGACGATTGATGTTCACGGGAATTGGGCTTGTGTGCCAAAGCAAGATGATAAGCTTTTGACACTTTTGTCGCGTTACGGTTTTTTAGTTGGGCAGGATATTATGCTGGACATTTTTAGTTTTCCACTAACGATGACGCGGAACGATGGTGTTACGTCTGAAGTGATAACGTATCCGTTTTGGCTTCGTGCGAATGCCGAACAAGCCGATTTGATGCAACCATTTTTTGCTGGTTACAACACGCTGCAATTTTACTGGCCGTCATCGTTGGACATCGATACACACATTGCACCGACTGCACACTCCGTTTTAAAAACGAGTACGCAGGCAAAACGAATGATTGAAAACTTTATCACCGATCCGTTTGCATTTTCGGAGAAGGATACACGAAAGCTTGAAAAAAATGCTTACACGATTGCGGCGGTAAGTCACGAAAAAGGAAAAATTTTTGTGATGTCTGATGAAAACTTTTTGAGCCGTTGTATCGAGTTTACAAAATCAGATATGAATATTCAAATATTTGTTTCTGTGTGTCAATGGCTGTGCAATCGTGAAAGCTTGCTTGCACTAAAAAATAAACTTTCGACGGTAAAGCCTTTTAAAACTTTTGTCGATGAAAAGAAACCGAATGAAATAAAACTATTTGCACGCATTTTAAATTTTATTTTGGTGCCGCTGATAATTGTTGCTTTGTTTTTATTCAAAATGTATTTTCAACAAAAACGACGTAGCGTGTATGAAGGAGAAAAACAATGAAAGGCTTAACGCACAAAACAAAAGTTTTGCTATGTGTAATTTTTTTTCTGCTTGTGTGCAGCACAATAATTTCAATTGATTGGAAAAAAACAAATGTTATAACTTCCGAATTGGTTCTCAAGGAGATTATTCCTGACGTTTCAAATGTTATCATAAATTTTAATCACACTGATTTGCAACAGACAATAAATATAAAAAAAATTGGTGAAGCATTTTTTTTATATTTTGCTGATGATAAAAAATACAAAGTTCCCGAAACAACCATCGTAAATTTTTTTTCGGTTTTAACAACGAAAAATAAAATGATGCTTATATCAAAGAATGCTAAAACGTCATTGACCAATGGAACAAAAGTTATTCTGCGGAATGCATCGGGGACATTGCTTTCGGATATAACTTTTGGTGAAGTTGATACGCTAGGTATCAATCGGTATGTTATGCTTGGCGATGGCATCACCGTTTACAAAGCTCCGGATATATATTCGACTTTTTTGAAAACTGGATATGCACGATGGATTGAAACGCAACCTTTCAAAACAATGTTCAAGACTGACAGCATTCAGTCTGTAACTGTCGATAATATTTTCACGATAAAAAACGAACGCAACGCAAGGGATTTCGCAAAGTTTGAGGAAGCTTTGAGTGCTCTGCAAGTGCTTGATGTGTTTGCGGCAAATGAAAGTACGATGGAAAACGACGGAGCAAAATATAGAGTAGAGTGCGTGTTCGGAAGCGGGCGAAAGGTCAGTTTAGTTTTAAGCGAGCTTGCAAATAGCAGCGATTACATACTTCGCAGCGAAACGGCTAGCGAAAAATATCCGCCGTACACTGTGAGTGCATACGCCGTTGAGCGTTTGATAAAAACTGCAGAAAGCGTAAAAAGCTTCTATAACGATATTTGAAAAAAGCTCGATAGAAAACGTCGGTTGCATAACTTGCACAAAATAAAAAAGCACCCAAATTCTCGGGTGCTTTTTTTGAAAATCAACCGCAAACTATGCGACTGAATTCACAGCGTTATTGAAGTGATGCTTCACCAGTTGTGGTGTTAACAGCTTCTGTTCCTGCTGACTGAGCTTTTGCGTCTTCAGCTTTGATCGGTGTCAATTCATTGCCATTTACGTCAATCAACTCGAGCATTGAGTTCGGTGTGATTTTGTCAACGAAGAATGTGTATTTAACTGGCTCTGAAACGTTACCAACATTGTCGATAGCCTTTACTTCGAGCGTGTAAACATCGTTTGTGCTGAATTTAATCGGTTCAACGTATTTGGTGTATTCTTCATTGTTGATCTTGATGTAAATTGCGTCAACGCCTGAAAGGGTGTCAGTTGCACTGAAAGAAACAGCCTCGTTTGTTGAAACGATAATGCGTCCTTCTTCATCAACCAAATTTTCGCTCGGGAAAACTGTGTAAGTTCCGTCTTTGTTGATTAAGCGGTTGTTGTTCTCGATTGTTACAACTGGAGCAGTTGTGTCAACGACAACAGCAAACATAGCAATCGGGCTCAAGTTGCCAACATTATCGATAGAAGCATAATAGATGTTTGTCGGACCTTCGGTTGTCAAGTTGTAATATGCTTCTTCAGCTTCGACGCCTTTGCCATAAGCCTGTAACATGTTCAAGTTTGTACCGATGTAACCAGCAGCTACACCTGAACCCATAACATTGTCTTTTGCAGTTACAAACCACTTTGTTTGTGCTGAGCAGTATTGAACCAAACCGTTTGTGTAAACAGGCTTGTCCGTCTCAAGGTAAGTTCGCGGAGCAGTGTTGTCAACAACAACTGAAAAGGTCTTTGCATTTTCAAGGTTCTGACTGTTGTCGAAACCTCGGTAAGACACGTCATGCTTGCCTTCTTCCAAAATCTGGAACGGATTGCGATAAATCATGAAACCATTGCCGTCCAATGCGAAACTGATTTTGTTCAAACCTGTTTCCTTGTCGACAGAGCTGAGTCTAAAAAATACATCACTGTTTACAAAATCGGTTGTACCATCAAAGTAGTGTACAGCCGGGCGTACGTAATCAGTTCCAACAGTCTCCGGTGCTTGAGCAAATGCGAAAGCCACCAAAGAAGCCATCATCAAAACAAAAATTGTTTTTTTCATAAATTCCTCCAAAATTAAGGTGTCCCTTATTTTATTAAAAATCAAAAAAAGAACTAGTGAAGCGTAATCACAACACGTCTGTTCTGTTCCCGAACGGTAATGTCGTTATGTGAAGCAAGCGGTTCCGAAGCCCCTTTGTTCTCAACTTTGACATTAACGCCATACAATGCATCGACACTTTCGAGATAGTCAACAATAAGTTTAATCTCTCTTTCTGCAGCGAGCCTTTCCTCACGTTCGCTGTTCAATTTTGCCGAATGTCCAACCACGGTAATACTCTCAGGCTTTGTCGCCTTAATTTCTTCCGCAATTGCGTTTAACTTTGTAGCCATCAGCGGATCAATTTTTTTCATGTTTGCGGGGCAAACTACAGTGTACACCCCTTTTGTCTCTGGTTGAGTAACAACTGGTTCCACAACAACCGGTTGTACAACAGCAGGCTTCTCAGCCTGTTTTTCTTTAGGCTGTGATTTACATGAAAAAAGGATCACGCTCAATGAAAGCATCAAAAATAAAATCTTTCGCACGATATCCTCCGATTAAAAAATCTACCCAATTTTATGGATTTTCAAAAAAAAAGTCAAGTGTAAATTTTTTTGTTTTTATGCTCACACACTAAAATTAAATTTAGAGCATCTCTAAAAGTATTAAAATTTTTAACGTTTAATTATCTTCATTCACCGAAAGTGCAACCGATTTGGTAGATTAAA
>CALAEM010000084.1 GCA_937890985.1 uncultured Treponema sp.
CCCGCCATAATTGCTGCCTGCACTGGAGACGCTCCTCGCCATCTTGGTAAAAGCGACGGATGAATATTTATGCCGCCATACCGAAACAGCTTCAGAAATTGCTCGCTAAATATTTTTCCGAAAGCGTAACACACAAGCAAGTCAGCCTGCAAGTTTTTTACTTTTTCAAAAACGGCGGCATCAATTGTTTCAACTTCCAAAAGTTCAGCCGTCGAAAGACCTGCTATTGCGTCAGGTGCATCGGCACATTGCACGGCAGAACGAACACACTGTGCAATCGGTGAAGCACACAACTTTTTACCACGTCCTGTTGGCGCAGGAGCATTTGTCATCACGGCAACAAGCTCGTGTTCCTCTGCCAAAATCTCCAGCACTGGAAACACAAACTCAGGAGAACCCGCAAATACGATTTTCAGTTTATTCATTTCGTTGACCGAGCTTGTCCTGTGATTTTTTCCGCAGCAGCTTTTTCAAAATCGATTCCCGCTTTTTGTTCATTATTTCAATCGCTTTTGCTTTTTGCTCTGGTGCGATTCTATCGATAAAAAGCACGCCGTTTAAATGGTCATTTTCATGCTGAATTACCCGTGCTAACATTCCGTCTGCTTCAATTGTGTGAGGCTTTCCTTCCAAATCTAAAAACTGAATTGTGATTTTTTCAGCTCGCGTAACCGAAGCATAAAATCGCGGCACGCTTAAGCAACCTTCTTCCATGGAACATTCCGCCTGTGAAGTTTGTATAATCTCAGGATTCACAAAAACTCGCTCAACATCATCATCGAGCTTCACAATAAAAAAACGCTCGTTAATTCCGACTTGCGGAGCCGCCAGTCCGATGCCGTCCGCCTTCTTCATCACATTAAACATTTCGGCAACTGTCGCTCGCAAATTTTCATCAAAAGCCAAAACGGGTTTGCTCACTGCGGTTAAACGTTCATCGCCCAAAAGCACTAATTTCATAACTGCTAATTATAGCAAAATCCCCAGAAAATGCAACACGCAAAATTGATGTCAGCAACCACTAACGGCGTTAGCTTTGGTTTCAGCTTTGAATACACGATATTACTGAGCTTTGCCGTTTACAAATACCGAAAAAAAGAAAAACTCGACGTTAAAATGAGCGGCTTGCCACCTCAAATATTTATTTGATTGGACTGATGCAACACAGGCGATTATTTTTTTGGCAAATCTTTTCGCGACAAAACGACTTTAGAAATAAGCCCGTATTTGAGAGCTTCATCGGCATTGAGCCAATAGTCGCGGTCAGTGTCAGCAGTAACTTTTTTCAAATCAGTTCCCGTCTCTTCTGCGATGATTGCATTAATCTTTGCCTTTGCCTTTTCGATTTCCTGTGCGTGAATTTCAATATCGGTTGCGACGCCTTGCATTCTGGAAAGCGGCTGATGAATTAAATAATGACTATTCGGCAAGCCGAAACGATTTTCTTTTTTTGAAGCCAGCAAAATCAAACTTGCAGCACTCGCAATCAAGCCTGTTCCAATCGCGATAACCTTCGGTTGAATAAAACGTATGACATCAAAAATCGCGAACCCCGCATCAACATCGCCACCTGGTGAATTTATGTAAAGGTAGATTGGCTTCGTTTCCGACATCGCTTCCAAAATAAAAAGATTTTTGATTACCTTTTCTGCAAGGTCTTTATTCACTTCACCTGAAAGCAAAATTTGACGCGTCTCCAAAAATTTTTCCATTAGCGGATCTTGCACACGATTTTCGTTTTTTTGATTTTCTTCATTTTTGATTATCATAAATTTTTCACTGCCTCTCGTTCGCGATTATAACAAAACCAACACTTAATTTCAAGTTGTTGCACCTCTTTTTTATTTTCACGATTTTCTGTATTATGAAGCAGGACTTTTCAATGAATGAATTCGGCTTTATGCGTTTTGCAGTCGCTTCCGTTTCTTTGCAGCTTTTAAACTGTTCAACAAATGCTGAAAAAATTATTTCGCTTACACGGGCGGCTGATAACCAAAATACAAACTTACTTTTGTTTCAAGAACTTACAATAACTGGAGCAACTTGCGGAGATATGTTTTTTTCACAGGAGCTTTTACAAAATGCCCGTGCAGCTCTTTTGCAAATTGTTGAAGCTTCGAAAAATTTTTTCGTTATTGTTTCAGTCGGCTGTCCACTTATTGTTGACAATTTACTTTATAGCACTCAAGTAATAATTTACGCCGGAAAAATTTTGGCAGTTATCCCTTTACACCAAAGCTTATACCCATTTCGTCAATATGCTGGAAACGAAAAAAATGTGCAATATCTTTTCGACGCTGATTACGAAATTCGCTTCGGTAATTTTCCTATTCATTACAATGTTACCGCTGGAGCAATTAAGCAACATTTTTCTTTTCGCTTTGCAGACATTGACGAGCTTCGTTATAACGCGTGCAATAAATCGTACGATGCAGATGTGATTTTATTGCCGACTGCAATCCCTAATTTTGTAAATGATTGCTTTCAGGAATCCGTGAAAAGTTTTTCGCGACGACAAAATTCGATTGTGCTTTTTGCAAATGCGAGCACTGGAGAATCAAGCGGCGAGAATATTTTTTTAGGTGAGTGCGGTATTTTCGAAGATGGAAAAATGCTTGCATTTGAAAATATATTTTCCGCCGCAAATAAAACTCACGACGTTTGTCCGACAACTCGTTCAATTGATTTAACAGTCTCGCCTTTCGCAATATCTGATGCAGACGTGCAGTTGGTGCAAAACTTGTCACGCAACGAAAAAAAATCTCGTCTGGAATTTTCAACAATTTTGCAAAATACAATTACGCATAATGAACTTCCAATCCATATAAATTGCAACAAGCTTAATACCGACTTGATTTATACTGTAAAAGCTAATCCGTACATTCCCGACTTTGACACTGCCGGCGATGAAAAAAATTTTTTTATCGATGTGTTGGATTACACTGCGGCAGCTCTCGTGCGAAGATTGTCAGCAATCGGCACAGATAAAACAGTGCTAGGTATTTCTGGTGGCATCGACTCTACGTTTGCACTTTTGGTTTGTGCAAGAGCAATGCAATTTTTGCGAAAACCAAATGATAACATTTACGCAATTACGATGCCGTGTTTTGGAACGACGAGCCGCACAAAAAACAACGCACTCACTTTGGCGAAAAATCTTTTGTGTCGCACAGAGATAATTGACATTGCAAAAACAGTTCGTAGTCATTTCAAAGACATTGCACAAAGCTTTGTCGAGCATAATAAGACATTTGAAAATGCACAGGCTCGTGAACGCACGCAAGTACTGATGGATAAAGCAAATCAGTGTGGTGGCATCGTTGTGTCGGCGAGCGACCTTTCAGAAATTGCACTCGGATGGTCAACGTTTGCAGGCGACCATATTTCAATGTACAATGTTGCGGCGAGTTTACCAAAAACAATTTTGCGACATACAATTAAAATTTTTGTAAACGAGGCTGCACTTTTCAAAAGCACAAACGAAAAAACTTTTGCTAAAACGCTCAACGATATTTTACTCACGCCAGTAAGTCCTGAACTTTTACCAGCCGATTCTGACGGAAAAATTTCACAAAAAACCGAATCGATTTTAGGCGAATACAATTTGCATGATTTTTTTATCTTTCATTTTGTGCGAAATAAATTTACAAAAAATAAAATTTTGTTTTTGGCTGAGAAAGCTTTTGCAGGCGTATATTCACGCAGCGAAATTGAAAAAGCATTGTCGGTATTTTTTAAGCGATTTTTTACAAACCAATTTAAACGCTCTTGTTCACCTGAAGGCGTAAGTGTTTTACCGCTTAGTTTGTCGCCACGCAGAAACTGGAATATGCCTGCAGACTTGCATTGTACGTTTTTGGAAAATTTTTTCGAATAGGTAAAAAACGTGAGTGGAATGAATTTCGGTTTAGGGTTTGAACAAAAGCAAACACAGAATTTATCGCCAGCACTTTTGCAATCACTAAACACATTGGCATTACCGACTGCGGACTTGCGCGAAACAATTATGCACGAGCTTGCAACAAATCCCACGCTTGAAGTTGTGAACGACCCAATCGAAAAAAAATTACACAAAGTCAATCGCACAAAAAGTTATGGAACGGCAAAGCATAAAAATAAAAATGCATCTGATGAGTATCAAAACTTTTTGGAAAATATTCCTGAGCAAGGCGAAAGTTTACAATCTCACTTGCTAAAACAATTTAGATTGTTGCCGTTTACAAAAGATGAAATAGCTTTCGGTGAATTGCTGATTCAAAACTTAAATGAATTCGGTTTTAATGTCGTTGCAACCGATGACATTATGTCAATGTTTAACGCAAGGCATAATAAACAACTCACACCAAAAACTGCTGAACACATTATTGCTGCTATCCAAGAATTGGAGCCTATCGGTTGCTGTACAAATAATGAACCTGATTCTCTTGCACGACAAGCTGAAATTTTATTTTCAGAAAAAAGCAAAACAGACAAACTTTATTTTTATGCAATCGATATTTTAAAAAATCATCGAGAACTTTTTTCACTCGAAAATAAAACTACTTTTTTAAATGCGGTGAAAAAAATTAATTCTGATTATGCTTCGCTATCTTTTGATGATATAAAAAATATTTTACAACTTATCGCGACACTTGATTTGCATCCAGGAAAAAAGTTTTCAAATGCAGAAACAGCTTTTGCAATTCCAGAAATATTTATTGTCAAAGCGGAAGACGGATTTAAAGCAGAACTCAACGATGTTGAAATACCTGTGATTCAAATTGCAAAGATATTCCAAGATGAAAATGCTGCAAAAAAAAATGCGAAGCTTAAACAAGCTTTGCAACAAGCAAACCAATTTATCGAAAACTTGCGATACCGACGCGAAACGATACTAAAAGTAACAGCCGCACTGTTGGTTTACCAAAAAAAATTTTTTGAAAGTGGCGTGAATCATTTAGTGCCTTTAAAACAATCCGAACTAGCCAATGAGCTGAATCTCAATCCGTCAACAATTTCACGGACAGTGAACGGAAAATACTTGCAGTGCGACTGGGGCATTTTTGAATTAACGTTTTTTTTCAGCACGGAAGTTTCAACGTTCGGTAAAAATGCTGGCATCCAAACAAGCAAAAACGCTGTGAAAACAATAATCAAAAAATGCATTGAGGCAGAACCGTCAATCACCGATGCAAAAATAACGGAAAAATTATACGCACAAGGTATCAGACTATCACGCCGCACGGTAAATAAATATCGCAATGAATTATAAAATGCTCAAATATGTCTATTTCTTTGCTTTTTTATAAATTTATATAACATTGTTATCAATTTTGGTAACATTGTTATTGACTATTTTGCGAAAAATTATTATTATTTATTAGTTGAAGCGTAAAATTTCAAAGCTTCATTGGATAACAAGGAGTATACTATGAATAGTATTGCAATTGTATATTGGAGTGGCACTGGTAATACCGAAAAAATGGCGGAAGCGATTAAAGCTGGTATAACGGAGAAGAACGGCTCAGTGTCTGTTTTTACTGCAAGTGAATTCAACGATGCAAAATTCGACGAATTCGATGTGGTTGCGTTTGGTTGTCCTGCAATGGGCAATGAAGAGTTGGAAGAAAGTGAATTTGCACCGATGTTTCAATCTTGCGTGCCGAAGCTCAAAGGAAAGAAGATTGCTTTGTTCGGCTCGTATAGCTGGGCTGATGGTGAATGGATGCGTACTTGGTCAGCCGACTGCAAAGCAAAAGGAGCAATACTGATTGGCGAACCACTTATTTGCTATGAAGCACCTGATGACGCAGGCACACAAAAGTGCAAAGAGCTTGGAGCCACATTGGTAACAGCTTAGTAGTGCAAAACGCAGAACAGAGTTGTTTCGGATGCTCTGTTCTGTGAATTACTTTTTTAAAACTAAACCGCCAGTATTTTCAACGATGACGGTGTATGAAGCTCCTATTTTCATTGATGAATAATTTGCAACTGCAGCTTTTTGCAATGAGCGAATTATACCAAGGTCTTTCGCTTTTGCAGTGTCATTAATTATATTCATTAATTTTTCCAATCGTAAATTCTCAGTTTCATAAAATTCGTCACTTCCCAATTTACTTGTTTGCAACAATGCATACGGAATGTTTCGTTTATTTTTTGCATTCAAAATTATGCCTTGCTCAGGCGGTACGATGTCTGAATATATCCGATACGGTACAGCGATATTTTGTGCTTCTCCTTTTTCAATCAGAGAATACGTGAAATTATAAACGTCGCAATCCACATAAATATTTTCACCAGGAATTGAGACAGGCTCGGTTTCATATTCTTCAACTTCACCGCTCGCATTAAAGTATGCAATCTTAAATGTTTTTAATCCCGCAGTTTTTATTGTTTTCCCAAATGGAACTTGTGATTCTGTTTCCGCATCAATCAGTTGTAATTTGACAACTGGTGCGGAGGCTTTTAAATTATTTATAACTCCTTGCAACTCCATCACCGTTTGAAACTTATCTGAAAAAACTTTCAGCTGAAAAATAAAATACACAAGCAAAATCACTCCAGCGATTGAAGCTAAAAACTGCAATATTTTCGCTGTCAACGAAAAAAAAGATTTGATATAATGTGTTGTTTTTTTAGGCTTTGCTGTAGTCCGAAAAACCATATCGTTAGTTCGTAATTCGTTGCTCTGCGTCTTCGGCATAAAATCCTCCACTAAGTTATTTCTTTTTTTCATTAACGGTATCGGCTTTAAGAATTTCTAACCCGCCCCGAATTCGCGAAACCAGTTGGTATTCAACTTTCTTGTTTGTTACGACAACGTGCGGGCTTGAGCGAAATGCATTTTTGTCTTTCGTTTCGTTCAAAACTTCCGTGTACAATTTGCGTAACTGCTTTGCTTCGCGTGCCGTTACTCCGCGAAAAATTTCTGGAAAGCCATCGTTATTGTAATCGTTCACAATATCGATGCCTTCCGAACTTGGAATGACGTTTGAATACAAAATAACAGGAAATGCAACTTTCACATTTGAGTTAAAGTTTTTTACAATGCAATCAACGAATAATTCATTCCCGCGTATGAGTGACGTTTTTTGTTTTATCACATTTCCACTAAGATCCAAAAACGAATACGTAACTTCGAATGCATCGTCTTTTTGTACAACATTAAACATCATCGGCGCAATTTTTGCTTTCAATGACATAATCTCATTTTCCTGAGATGCCTTAATTTTATCCAAGATAAAGCATGACGTAGCAAATAGAATTCCGCCCAACACCAAAAATATAAAAACAAATTTTACAAATTTTTTCATCAGGTATATTGTATCAGTAAAGCAATAAAAGTATAGTCATTCAAAAAATGAAATTTATCCGACGATATTTTCAGTATTTTCTTGCATGCCAAAAAATTGCTCAAAGCTCAGTCATAAGTTTTTGAGCTTGCAGCACAACACGCCCGTTTGTTAGATTTTGCAAAAAGGTTGAAACTGCTGCAAAATTTTTTTGCGGTATAGCACACTCGATCGAAACCAACGTTCCGAAATTTATCTGCAATGCTTCTGGTGAAAACTCAGCAAGGGCGGTTTTAAGCGTGTTATATTCGGAATAAGAAACTGAAAATTGCAATGCAAATTTTTCAATTATTTTTTCCAAATGTGCTATTTCAAGGAGCTGCTTCGTTGAGTTACTGTAGGCTTTTACCAAACCGCCCGTGCCCAAAAGAATGCCACCAAACCATCGCGTTACAGTAACAAGCATATTCGTTACGTGCATACCCTGCAACACTTTCAAACTCGGTGCACCTGCAGTTCCCGCAGGTTCTCCGTCATCTGACGAACCAAGTACCTCTGCATTTTTACCGATTGAAAATGCATGCACCACATGCGTTGCATCTTTGTATTTTGCTTTTTGTTCTTTGAGAATATCACGCACTTCACCTGCATTTGAAACTGGAAAGCCTTCCGCCAAAAAACGCGAACGCTCAATTTCAAGTTTGCATGAGCAGTACTCCGACAAGCGTAACATATCAGCCATAACAGTAATTGCTTCCGATAAAAACTTAAAAACTGCTTCGTCCGCGTAAACTGCGAAGTAAGGTTAATTTATCTGCGTATTCCAAATCACCACCTGCTGGAATTCCCGAAGCTAAACGTGTAACATTTACTGGATAGTCTTTCAGCAACTTCTGCACATATAGCGCCGTTGTATCACCTTCGATAGTCGGATTAGTTGCAAGAATTACTTCCTTCACTGTTCCGTCTTGTAAACGGTTGAGCAGTGACGTAATCGCAAGTTGGTCAGGTCCGACACCATCAAGCGGTGCAATCACGCCGCCCAAAACGTGAAACAATCCGCGATACTCGGTTAGCTCGCTAAAGGAAATAAGCTCTTGCTGACGTTCCACAACGCAGATAATTGTTTTGTCGCGCGAAGGATCATCACAAAAGTCGCAAGTGTTTCCATCCGTAAAACTTCCACATATCGGACATATCCTTATATTTTCGTGCAAGGCGTTTAAGCTTTTAGCTAAAACTTTTGTTTGCGATTCATCTCGCGACAACAAATAGTAAGCAAGCCGCGTTGCAGTTTTCTTGCCGATGCCAGGCAAACGCGATAAATGCTCGACCACATCGTCAATCGCTTTCATAGCCCAAATCCCGCAAGTCCAGGAATGCCTAATTCGCTCCCGATTTTCGCTTTAATTTCATTAGCCATTTTTCGGGTTGCTTCATTTTGTGCACTGATAATTAAATCTTGCAGCATTTTTATATCTCGGTTGTCAACCGCAATAGGGTCTAATTCCAACGCAACCATTTCGAGTTTTCCATTCATAGTTACCTTGACTAAACCACCGCCAGATTCTGCCTGGACGTGCAGCTCTTCCAAATTCAAGTTCTTCGCAATATTTTGCATATCGCCTATTTTTTTCATCAGCTCAAGCGGATTCATAATTCACCTCACAAAATATTTTTTACAAATGATTTAAATCGAGTATACATTTTTCAAGCAAGTTAAAAAAAATCAACTCTTGAAACTTTTGCGAAAAAAGCCCAGATATAAAAATCTTTTTGCTATCTGATAAAATATGTTCAATGTTTTGCATGCTAAACGGAAGCGTTTGACCTTTTATCTTTTCTTCAAACTCACGGCTTCTGAAAAATTTTTCCGAAGAATATGAAATGCGCACATCAGAAATTAAATTCTTTTGACCTTTTATCAAAAAAACAAAGTATGCGGTTTCATTATCCAATACGCCTTTTTTACCTAACCGCTCAAAAAAACTATATGACCAATGCTCAGTGTAAATTCGCACGCGAGTAATTACGTACGGCTTTTTACGTATTTCCGCGAACTCGTCGCTTGCATATTTTGAGTATGGCTCCCAAAAAGTTTCCGTTCCAGTTTTTATTTCGACGCGTGTATCTAAACTCATCATCACTGGATACAAAGTTTTAAGCGTCCGCGACAACGCAAGATTTCCGCCAACTGTTGCAAGTGAGCGTGCATTTTTTGACGCAATAGTTCGCAAACTCGAATATAGAAGCGGAGGTATGTTCTTTTCGCCTAAATCCAAAATATGTCCCAGAGTAACCATTGCTCCTAAATCGATATAGCGTTCCGTTTTATTAATCTCCGAAAGCTCCTTGATATTCGACAGCGAGAGCAAGTAGTGCGGCAGCGAAATAGGCAACTCGATTTGTCCCTGCAAAAATTCAGTAGCACCTCCGAGTGGCAAAATTTGTTGGTTATTTTTCAGCAATGTTTGCATTTCAGTTATTGAAGCTGGTTCGTATACGATTGTTTTTTCTTTCACGTTATCTTCCTAATTTCTATTTCAACTTTTGCGTTGCGGTTATCAGCGAGTCAGCAACTGAACAACGGCAGATTTGACTTTCAAACATATCTCGAATTATTTTGTCATCTGGAATTGATTTCATCTTTAAAATTTTATATGCGGTGAAAATTTTACCAGCATTGCAATAACCGCACATTTTCACATTTGCTTTTTTAAAAGCCGACATAATTTTGTTGTATTCGTTTTCGTGTGCTTGCATAAAAAACTCCAGCGTGATAATTTCGCGACCATTTGCATTGCACACTGGAATCATACAGGAAGGCACTGGCTCATCATCCAGCAGCACAGTACACGCACCGCAAAATCCCTGCAAGCATGAACACTTCATACTTGTCAATGCAAATCGTGAACGCAAAACTTCAACCAACCGAGTATTAGGCTCGCAGTCAAACTGTGTCTCCGTTCCATTTAATTTTAAATTAATCATCATTTGAAATTACCGCCATCATAATTATCATTTACATTAAACACCTAATGTGCAGCTTCAACGCTTTCGGTTTCTGACTGCTTCGTTTCCAGTTTTTGCCTTTCCTGTATTCGCAAAATCGTATCATAAATTTTTTCCTGTGTAACTGGCAATGAAAAAAGTATTTCTTCGCTTTGAATAAATATTTGCTCCAATGCCGAAGCAAACGCCGCAGGCACTAAATTATTTGCAATGTTTTCAACGCCCTTATAAATTGCATTTTTTTCATCAGACTGCAAAATAGTAACATTGATATTTGGAACATCGGCACAACTCAAAAGTCGATACTGAAAAAACTTCGCAGTCGATGAATTTTCAATGGTTAATTGCGAAATACAATTTTGAATTTCCTTTTTTATCTTTTGCACAACTGCCTGCTTGTGAAATACCGCACCAGGTGCAACTGACAACCAAATATTTTTTATTTTTATTTGATACAGCAACGGATTTAACTCAACTTCAACAACACAAGCACCGCCCGTTTCGCTAACGAAAGGAACACCTTCAAGTTTTTCTGGGTTCCAATCTTTACTTTTTGAAACTTGAAATTTCTTTTTTACAGTCAGCGGAAGCGGTTTTCTAAATCGCATTCGTTCAACAGCATCGCAGCATTTTTGTATCAAGCTAGTTAAATACAAAATATTATTTTCCATAGTCTTGATGATATTAAAATTTTTTTCATCAGCATCGATAAACTTAATGTTATTTTCATCAATACCAAGTTGTGACGAAATTTGTTTCGCAAATATTTTTTTTAAGTCGTCCGTACAATCCACGACTGTAACAATTGCTTTGCCATCTGTGGTTAGCGTCATCTCAACAGAATAATTAACACCGCGTTTAATAAAAGAATTTATTCCGCTGTACTGCAGTCCCGTCGCTAAACCAATTCCACGCAACTCATTCTTCGAATTGACCGACATTTTTTTATTCAAAACTTTGTACGCATAGTACCTTCGGTAATAGTCGCTAAGTTTGCAAACAGCTTTTAGTAAACTGTCAAAATCAAAACATTCAGTTAGCAAAATCCTTCCGCCAAATTTGGTATTTTCCGTGTTAAGATTTTGCAAGCGAAATTCAATTGGCGAAAAACTTTTCTCAAATACAATTTCATTTATGTGTTTCTCAAGTGCATTCAAAATATAACTTTCACCAAGTCCAGAGAAAAAATCGGTAGGCTTCGTTTGCGTTTTATATGCGGTAACCTCAATATGCAAGTTCGGTATCATATAAATTCCAGACGCAACTGTGAGAATTTGCAAAATCACTTCATCGATAATTGGGCTAAATGCACCAGCATCGATTAAGACAGTAACATCCATTGCTGAAATTTTTCCAGACTCAGAGATAGCCGTTTTGTGTTTCACAGTAATATGTGGACCGCAAGTCGTGTAATTATAATCTTCGTACCGTGAAAACTGCAACGAAATATTTTTACCAGAAAGTTTCGCCGCAACTGCACACTGCGACGCTAGAAGCGACGGAAACCACACAAGTGAATTTATATGCTCGCCAAAGTTCGTCGAATGAATATTGATATTTTTTTTCGGAGCATTCAAACAATCGGCAACACAGTCCGCAACAGAATACGGCCACTGAGCGGCAGTGTAAACATCGTATGTTTCATCATCGCCATGCACAACTTTTACGCATGCAGACTCACTTCGATAGTGATAACAACGCTCAAAAGTTAAGCAGGACGAAACTGTGTCGTTCGCCTTTTCAAAAACCGCTTTGCAGTCGCCAAAGTCAAACGTCTTCTTTAAAAGTACTGGATAATCAAAAAGCTTTTCGCCAGCCGCGTCATATTTCACAGACTGAGACGCGGCTTCCGTCTCAGTTGCATTTCCTATGTTAACAAGAACTTTGAAGT
Organism: uncultured Treponema sp.; assembly: GCA_937890985.1. Taxonomy (GTDB): domain Bacteria; phylum Spirochaetota; class Spirochaetia; order Treponematales; family Treponemataceae; genus Treponema_B. The sequence continues at coordinate 12,175 of CALAEM010000084.1, forward strand.
TTTTCCTCAAGTCGACCAGTACTGATTTTTCCAAACCAATTAAAATTCCGACTGGCTGTCCAACGAATGCAACCGTATCGAATGCAAACACTGGAATCGTATAATTAAAAATTTTTATTTCTTTTTCACCAGGAATATCTTTTGCGGAAAAAAACGCATAACCAGAAGGTAATTCTGGAATTATTATATTTTTAAGTTTACCGACGTGTTTTGCACGAATCAAAACGGCTTCACACATATCTGCAAAATGTAAATCGGAGCTAAATTCGTTTGTCATAAGGTTTCTCGAAAAACGGTATTTTCGGCTCAATTATACTCATTTATATTTATTATGCAAGGACGAAATTATGCAAAGCTATAAAAAATATATTTCAAATAATCAAACAAATAATTGAAAAAAACTCACAAACTTGCTATAATGCTCACTATGCTTGCTATGATTGATAGTTCAGAATGCAAAAAAGTTTGGGATGAAGTAATCAAAAAAGTTTCCCCAAAAATTTCGGAATTTGATAAAGGTATGATTTTGCCAAAAATCAACTTATCAGAAATCCAAGACGAGACTGTATATTTTTTAGCAGATTCAAATCTTGCAAAAACCTCATTTGAAAATAAATTATCAAAACAATTTACCGACGCTTTTTCGGAAGTACTTGGTAAAAAAGTAACAATATCCGTGGAATGTAAGGATACTACCGAACCAATTAAAACGAATAAATCCGCACTATCTACAAAACAGAAAGCAGATACTAAATTGCAAGAAAAACATTTGTCCGACAGTAATTCTGTTGAAAATGAAAAACTCAAAACAGAAAAAATAAAAAAACGCAGAGAAGAAAATCCGAAGCTAAAAGAAGAATATACTTTTGATAATTTTGTAATTTCAGAAAATAACTCTTTCGCAGCAAATGCCGCAAAAGCAATTTCGAAAAATCCAGGCACGGCGTATAATCCGTTTTTAATTTACGGCGGAGTCGGGCTTGGTAAAACGCACCTGATGGAAGCTATTGGAAACGAAATTTTGGAAAAAACAAATTTGAAAGTTTTATACGTGCCTACTGAAGACTTTATGAATGAATTTATCAAATGCTTATCCGAAAACAAAATGCAAGTATTTAAAAGCAAATACCGCTATGTTGACATTTTACTTTTAGATGATATTCAGTTTTTTGAAAAAAAAGAGCAATTACAGAATGAATTTTTCTACACGTTCAATCATTTGTATGATACTAAAAAGCAAATGGTATTTACGTGTGATAGGCCACCAAATACGCTGCAAAATTTAACCGACAGGCTAAAATCTCGCTTTGAGCAAGGACTCACAGTTGACTTAAAACCGCCATCCTTTGAAACGCGTTGTGCTATCTTGCGAAAAAAGATGGAAGTAAATAATAAAAAACTACCGCAAGACATAATAGAACTTGTTGCAAGGAATATATCCAGCAATGTACGCGATTTGAATGCTGCTTTTTTAAAATTGACTGCATATCAAGATATGACCAATAAAGAACTGAATATCGAGAAGGCGGCGGAACTTTTGCAAGATTCTTTTAGTGATAAACGCCAAAAAAATTTCAGTTTGGATAAAATTTTAAAAGTAACTGCAAACCACTTTGAAATAAGCGTTTCGGATATTCGTGGAAAATCACGCAATAAAACAATAGCACTTGCAAGGCATATTGTTATGTTTTTAGCACACGAAATGACTCAAATGTCGAGTTCCGAAATAGGGTCAGAGGTTGGAAACAGAACTCATGGAACAGTTTTGCATAGTTGTGATGTCATTAGCAATGCTATTTTGTCTGACACATCAATACAAACAATATTGGAGCAACTAAAAAATAATTTACAAAATTTACCAGATTAATTTTGTCAATAACTGGTGATTTTTTGTAAAAAAGATGTTAATATTTATTTAATAAATAGTTTTTTTTCAATAGTGTCAAAACTTTGTAAAAAAAAACTTGAGTTGTTAATTTTATAAGTGGTTCGGTTTTGGATATTTTCGTCACTTTTTGACATATTGACAAAGCCTACTACTATTACTAATATATATATAATACTAGGAGAGTCAATGAAATTCAATTTTGAAAAGTCAGCTTTACTAAAAGAGCTTAAAATTGCACAAGAAATTATAGCAACAAAAACAGCTGTTTCGATTTTATCGAATGTTTTGCTTTCGGCAAAAGACGGTAAATTGACTATTAGAGCTACCGATATAAAGGTAAACTTTGAAACATCTATTCCAGTTGATATTATCGAAGAAGGAAAAACAACTGTTTTTTGTGATAAACTAGTCGGAGTTATCGATTCGTTGCCTGAAGGTGAAATCGAAATTTCAGAAAAAGAGCAAACTTTGCACATAAAGCATTTGACTAAAAAAGCAAGGTTTCAGCTTAAAACTATTGCCGACAACGATTTTCCGTCGTTTATTGAACCTCAAAATATCGAATTTTTTGAGATTCCAGCAGCAGACTTAAAGCAAATGATTGTTAATACTATTTTTGCTGTTTCGGACGACCAAACCCGTTATTTTATGAATGGCGTTTGCATGAAAAAGAAACAGGATTCTTTGTTGTTTGTTGCAACCGACGGTCGACGTCTTTCGTATATTCAAAAACAGTTTAATTTGCCAGGTGGCGATTCTAATGAAGTTATAATTCCGACAAAAATTTTAAATATTATAAATAAACATTTAACGGAAAACGGAAATATTTCTATTGGTTTTAACGACAAATTTGTGTTTTTTAATTTTAATAACTATAAGTTTTCGAGTCCTCTCATTGAAGGAAAATTTCCGAATTATGATCGCGTTATTCCAGAAACACAATCGAGTAGCTTTGAAGTAAATCGTGTTGAATTTATTGACGCATTAAAACGTGTTTCTATCCTTGTAGATAAAAACTTAAAGCGAGTTTATTTTGAACTTTTGCCTGGTCGCTTAAATATTACTTCGAACGAAAAAGAAATCGGTAATGCTGCAGAAGAAATTCCTTGTCGGTATGACGGTGCTGAAGTATCGTTTGCGTTTAATTACGCGTATCTGGAAGAACCTATAAAGGTTATGTCATGCGAGTCTGTAACGATTAAGTTTACGGATATAGAGCATGCGATGACGTTGTGTCCTTCGCCAGAAGCCGATTATTTTCATATAATAATGCCTATGCGTATTGAGTAAAGATAAAAAAAGCATTAGATAAATTCTAATGCTTTTTTTTATGCGATTTATTTTTTATGGAAGGCTATTTTAAAATCGCTGCAATTTTCCGACCCTGAAAAAAATACCGAAAGAAAAATTAAATCTTAAAAATTGAAATCCTGAAGAACCTTTTTGATAATACTGGATCGTACCATTATTTGTATTTTGTGCTATTGTGCTGCCTTTTTTGCTTTTACTGAAAATAAAATCAATATCTGAAAATAAACCGAAGTATTCTGTGATATTGTATTTTTGTGAAAAGTTTAATGATGTTAAAAAAATAAAAAAATTAAACTGATCGTAAAATTTTATGTTACGCAAAATATGATGATCTAAAGCAATTGCTTTAGAATAAACTCCAATGCTAAAACCAGCTTTCAATTCTATTATGTCATTGATTTGTGTATGCATATTCAATAAAAGTTGTGTTGAAAATAAACGCATTTTATAATCAATAACATTTCCAGTAAAATTCATATTGTTATATTTTGAACCGTATTTATTTATTTTGTATGCGAAACCATTGTATCCTGTGTAATTGTAAAAATAATAATCAACTTTTAACATTGGTTCCAAAAAAAACAGATATTTTTTTTCTTTCGATGCATAAACTAAAAATTTCCAGCCAATTGCAGAACATATGTCACCTGAAAAATTTATCTTTACAGGATGTTTCGAATATGAAAACACTACAGAATTTATAAAATCTTTATCGACTAAATTTGTAGGCAATTTTTTATGTACAAAATTTATCGATGCAAAACACGAAAATCCTATTTTCAAATTTAAACTAATACCCAAAGTTGATAATAAATGTGGTGATTGTTTCCAACTTAACTCACTTAGAATATCACCTGAATTTACATAAACAAATTCTTTGCAGTTTGTTAATCCAATTCCAGTTGATGCAAAAAAATCTAACGTAAATCCTTTTGCTTTTTGCATTGAAAATAATTTAACGTTAAATAAAACAATAAAAAAAATTGAACATAAAACTTTTTTCATTTGTATTGCAGTGCTAGATATTTTATAATATCCCGAATTTTTTGTTATAAATCCTTTCATGTAAAAAACGTTTATCTTCAATTGCAATATTCTCCGTTGAAAAAGCAACAAGTGCCATATCCTGGTGAAGCTGTGCAGATTTTTTTAAGTTTATCGTACCTGCAACTTTTTCGATATTCAACTGCAAAAATCTTTTTCCAATTTTTAATCCAATCATTTTTTTAATACTTAAATTAACGAGCTTTTGAACACCTGCAGGCATAAAAATAATCGCACACTTTTCAGAAATAAAAACAAGGCAAATAAAAAGATTTGTACCGCTTGTTTCAAACTCTTTGATATTTCCAGCAAATAATTTTTGTAAAAATGTATAAATTCTGCTGATGCAAAAATCATCTTTCAATTTTGCATTTTGATAATTAAGCATTAAATTAATGTTTGTTAAAAGATTATTATTTGTTTGCTCATTAAGTAAATCATTTTCAAAGTTAAAAATTTGAAAATCATCTAATATTTTTAAGTTAAGCTCTTTTGTAACAATCTCATTTTTGCCGTTTTCATTTTTTTTGTTAATGTCCAAAATCAATTTTGTGTCAATATTATTTTCAGAATTATTTTCATATAACATCAATTCACTTGGAAACGTAAAAACTAACCTGTTTTGTTTTTTTTGAATAAAAACATCAGAAGAAATTAATCTTGCTTTGTGAGGAAAAAGAAAAGTATAACATTCCGTAATTATGTTTGTTTCGTTTGACAATTCAATAATATTGTTATCTATTTGATATTGATTGGAATTAGCTTTGATTATTTTTCCGCTCTGTGAAATAAATCTAAGCATCGGCTTATCTTTTACAAAATTTTCAAAAATAAAGTTTCGTTCAATTCTAGTTAATTTTTTCATATTGCATTTTACCAATTTCAAATTCACTTAAACGCAGATTTTCGTTTTCATGGACGGCACTTGCTTTTGCAATTATATAGCCCAATCCATTTTCTGCTTTGGAAAAATTTAATCGAAAGCTCATCTGCAAAGTGTCATCAACTATTTCAGGTCGTCCGTAAAACACGCTTTCGATTGACGGCAAACCATTCAGCACAGTTTCAAAAAAGTATTTTATAAATTGACGAGCCACTGAAACATCACTTTCTTGAATACTTTTTTTTTGGATGCAGGTTGCAATTTTTTCACAATACATCATATCACTGTACGGAATACCAAAATAATCGAGAACTCCAAGTCCTTCAAGCTGAGGATAAATTGCAGCTGTGCTGTCGGTTTGACTGTAAGTGTATGCTTCGCTGTTTGTAACTTCACCTATGTTATAAGGTATTGGAAGCTCCTTCGTTTTTAGATTATCTCCGTTGAGCCAGTGCGTGTTATCAAACTCGTATTTTAGTTTATCTTTGAGTGTAAAAAACGTCGGCAGTTCTTTTTCAGATTTTTCTTCGATGCTATCAGACACCGATTCATAAAACTGTGTCATCGGAAGTGCAAAAATAGTTATACAAAAATAAAATACCGACGACAAAAATAAAACACGCTTCACGCTGTGATTATAATATTTTTTGCAAAAAAATAAAAGTGGTCATTTTTTTAATTTGAGCTTGCAAAACGCAATGTGTACTTTTTTACAAAACCTACAGGATTGTAAGTTTGCTTCGAACGAATTAAACCTTCCTTTCCTAAATCTTGCTCACGGTTTATATACAATACTTGCTTCGGCAAAAAATTTGCAAATGCATAATTGATATACTGAAATGCACCATCATAAGTTATGTCAGCCTTTTCAAAATAAACAACAGCAACATTTTTATCACCAGAAATCTCTGCAGCTGTCCATGCAACTGGAATATTTTCAACATAAAGTACAAGTCCAGTTATATCCGCATCTGCAATATATTGCAAACACATTTTTGCTGCATCGTAATCGCCTTTTTCATTTCCAGTTTCAAGCCATTTATCCAAAACCTCAACAGCATCACTTACATTTTCTTTTGTTAGTTGTCGTATTTCAATTCCAGTGTATGTGTTTTTAAATTTATTGACGTGGTTTCTTTTTTTATGAAATTTTTTCCCAGAAAGATTTGCCAATTCTTCGCGTAAATAAAGATAATCAAAATTATTGCGGTCTTCAACCAATTCAAATTCAGGCTGCGAAAAAATTTCTTTGTTTTCATTAATGAGACTTTCCGAAATAAACTTGAGTTCACCAATTTCTTTTAATATAGTTTGCAAAAGCGATGCCGTAATTTTTCCACTTGGTATCATAGCAAACGATTTACCTTCGTATTCGCCTTTTATTATCAAACATGAATCTGAACGTGAAATTTTATATGAATAATAATCTTTGAAAAAAAATATATTTGAAAAGAAAAAATCAGAAAGACCATCTTTCAAAGGTAGTAAAGTTTTTTTTATTTCATCTCGCATTGAAAAATCGATTTCGGAAAATTCTGGAAACATAGGGACTAACATACCGTGAATATAATAAAATTTAAAATAAAAATCAATAGATAAATAAAATCGGTACTATTTGTTTTTAAAAATAGTACCGTAATTCTATTCTGGTAAGAATTAAAAAAAGGTTTTTGGCGAATAAAACGAAAGCAAATAACACACTCGGTTCAGTCTTGATCGAAGCAATTCTAGCGCAGAATCTTGCAAATATATTTTTTGCATATTGTGGTCGTGTTTACTTATCTTTCCAGCTGTATGTAATGCGGTTGCTTGCTCAAATCGCGTTTGCAGTATTTTTTCTGTTTCGTATTTTTGCTGCACAATCTTTTGCAACATCAGCACGGTATTTTTTGCGTCAGTTAATTGTTCGAGATACTCATCGTCAAGCATCGACTGCTGCATTTTGTGTATCATTTTAATATCTGAAAAATTTTGATTCAACTGTGCTTTTTCCGAAAACGGATCAAAGTTGATATTCATACCTATATTTACAGTCCACTTAAAATCTGAATTATTTTTAAACGTGCCAGTAATGCTATTTAAAAAATTTGTATTATACGCATCGCTTGAAGGTTGCACATTTTGAAAATTACATGCAACAAATAAATTCGGTACAGACTGCATATAATGCTGAACTTGTTTTTGCCAATTAGAATTTAGCTGCAGTTTTTTCAAATCAAGTGCGTCGATGTTTTCCAAACTTATTTTTTCTACAAGCTGCTCCCATTTTGTAATCCATTCTTCAAAGTTTTGCGGAATGTCTTTGATTGTTAAACCGCAATGCATCAATTTTAATCCGAGTGCTTCAAAATTAATTCTTATTGATTCCGTATTGATTTTAGCTTGTTCGTATGATGCTAAATTTTCATTGAGTTCAGCAGTTGAAATTTTGCCTTCTTGCCAAAGAACTATTTTTTTATCATGCATTATTTTCAAAAGCAAAAGTTTTTCATCTAAAAGATTTATTCTTTTTTGCTGCAAATAATATTCTCCGAGATAATTTAACGCCTTAGATACTTCTGCATTACTTATCAGCTTCTTTTTCAAAAGCAGCATTTGTGTTTCATTTTTTTGTGAATAAAAATCCGAGCGAACTGCACTGACAAAAAGCATTGGTGTAAAAACATACATTGGAATATTCAATGAAGCACCTGCCATAAATCCGTAATTGAATTTTAAACTATTTTCTTTTAAAATTCTCATCGTATTATTTGCATAGATTTGCAAATTGCTTCCAAGTAATAGCTTTTGAGTTAGTACAAAATTAGAATTAACCTCAAAAGCATTTTTTGATTTGTCTTTAATAAATCCTTGAATGCTTGCTGAATTTTCCATTGATAATTTCGGCAGCCATTTTAATTTTTCATTTAGAATTGTACGATTGATAATTTTGTTCTCATAGTGCATCAATGAAACTGATTTATTTTCACGATTGAGTTTGTTCAAAAGTTCTGTGTACACATCTTCTTGACCAAATGCAAGCATAAAAATTCGCCACATAACAAAAAAGCTTGCGATATTTTTTTTCATAATTGTATCTCCATTTTTTTCATCAGGTATGAAATTATTCTTTGCTCGCTCACAATTATTTTTGCATTTGCTATCATACCTGATTTTAGCTGCAAAGAATTATTAACAATATTTTTCTTGCCAGAATTTGAATTATCGATTAGATCAGGCACCAAAGTTACAAGATAAAAAAGTTCACGTCCGTTTGACAATGAGTCTGCCGAAATTTTTTTTACCGTTGCATTCATACATTGTATAGTATTTGCAAATGCTGGTAGTTTTAATTTTGCATTTAAACCAACTTTTAAATTTATAATATCTTTTTCACGTATACGAACTGTAATTTCATAACCAGCATCGCTCGGTGGAATAATCGAAAGTATTGGTTTGTTTGCAACGATAAAATCATTTTCATTAAGTGCATCAAATACTAATACAGTCCCAGCAATTGGTGCAGTAACAATATTATTTTTTAGTTGCATTTCAATTTCTGCAAGACTCGTTTTTAAATTATCGTATTGACTTGTGTAATTTTCTTTTTCATTAACAAGCTGTGCAAAAAAGTTTTCATTGAATTGCGATAAATTAATTTTTGAATTTCGCCATAATCTTTCAACTTCATTTGTGAGTTCCTCAGTAGTCGAGTCCGCTGGCAAAAGTTTTTGGGTATCAAAATTTTTTTTGTGAATTAAACTAACTTCGGTGAGTTGATATTTTGTTTCAAAAAAATTTTTCATCCGAGTGAATGCAATTGTTTGACTGCACGGCACAATGTTTTTACCTAGTTCAAAACTTTCCATCATACTTTGAACATCATCAATTTTCTCTTGCACGATTTTAATTTTTGATAAAATATTTTCTTTTGCTGCAATCTCCGCATCGGAGTACAAAGAAAAAAGTACATCGCCTTGCTTCACTTCTTGACCGTCTTTAAAATAAACTTTATTAATTTTTCCTGAACGAAGCGAATGAACCGAAGAAATATTTTCTGACGGTCTGACAGTTCCATTTCCTGATATAGCATCTTCGCAATGCCCGAAAAAAATCCACACGGCAAAAAATAAAATAAAGGTACCGATTATTGCGATAACCCAATTTTCAAATGCCGAATTCATTCTTGAAAAAAATTCTTCAGAGTATGTTAATTTTGAAACTTTAATTAATTTTTTCATGCAGCTACCTCCATATTTTGTGTGTACCAAAGTTCCGCGTACTTGCCGTTTAGCAGTAAAAGCTCATCGTGCGTTCCGCTTTCAATTATTTCTCCGTTGTCAAAAACGAAAATTGTATCAAAGTTTTTCACCGTTGATAATTTGTGCGAAATCATAATCAGAGTTTTATCTTCAGCGAGTGATTGAATTGCATCCATAACTGATTTCTCCAACATACTATCCAACGCCGACGTTGATTCATCCAAAATAAAAACTTGCGGATTTTTTAAAAGCATTCGTGCAATTGAAAGACGCTGACGCTCACCGCCTGACAACGAAGCTCCGCGTTCACCGATATATGTTTCATAACGTTTAGGCAATCTTCGAATAAATTTATCTGCTTGTGAAGAAATCGATGCCATAAAAATATCCGTTGCTGCAGCGGAGTTTTTTCCGAAAGAAATATTTTCAGCAACTGTTCCGTGAAACAGCAATGAATCTTGTGGCACATAGCCGATATTATTTCGTAAAAATTCAATTCCGTAATCATCGATATTTTTACCGTCAATCATTATTTCACCAGAAGTTGCATTTTGAAATTTCATCAAAAGTTTTGCAACTGTACTTTTTCCAGAACCTGATTCTCCGACGAATGCTACCTTGCTCCCAGCTGGAATACGCAAATTGATGTTTGAAAGTGTTTGTTCTTTTCCGCTTCCGTATGAAAAGTTCACATCATGCAAATCAATATCTCCTGTCAACGTACCGCTTGTAATTTTTGTTCCACCGTCTTCTTCAACTTTTTGATCGAAGACTTCAATGAGCCGTCGGGCGGCGGTTTCAGCTTCCTGCAAAGTTGGCTGCAATGTTAAAAACCTAAAAAGTGGACCGACAAAATATTGAGATAAAATCACAAATGAAATAAGTTGCCCAAGTGTCATCTCACCATTGATGACCATATTTCCGCCGAACCAATACATCCCAAGTCGCCCGACTTGCTGAATAAAATACTGAAGTGTATTTTGCAAGTTTGTAGTTGTGCTAATATTTAAATTTTGCTTTGCAGCTTTGATTATTTTTTCCTCGCACTTTTCAACTGCGTTATCAATAGCACCAACAGCTTTAATCGTTTCGACGCCATTTACAAATTCCACTAACATCGATTGTTTTGCGGCTTCTGCCTTAGCCCTTGCAAGCATTTTTTCACGATATGGCTTTGCAAAAATTTTTGCAACGATTGCACCGCAAATCACAGAAATAATTGAAACCAAAATAAGTTTTGAACCAAACCAAAATAAAAATATCGCACCGAACACAAGCATAACCGTATCAATCAAAACCGAAAGGAACGTCGTTGAAATTAAATTTCTGATTGTAGTGCCGTCGTGCATACGCGACATAATTTCACCAGTTTTAAATTTAGAAAAAAATTTCATAGGTAATTGCAGTACGTGTGAAAAATATTCCATCACAATTGTTGCATCAATTTTGTGTCCTAGAAAATTAAGTAGTTGATTTCTTGCAAAACTTAAAATGCATTGAAATATAATCACCGCAAGAAATGCGAGCGAAAATGAATTGAGCATATTTATCAATCCGCCTCCGAATACTTCATCAATGAGAAAACGAAAATAGAATGCAGTTAAAAGCCCAAAAAAACAAAGCATCATACTCGCACAAAATATTTTACTGAGGTTGCGTTTTTCTGATTTTAGCAAACTAAAAAAACGGAACACATCTTTTACCGAACCGCTTGATTGCGTGAAATCCTTTTTTGGTGTCATAAAATACAATGTACCAGTAAAGCGTTTTTCAAATTCATCACAATGAATCACATTTACGCCGTTATCGGTTACAATGTATAAAAATTTACCAGAGCGTTTTGAGATGAAACAATACTCCGTGCGTTCATCATTTGCAACACTTGAATATACTTCTGCAATCAACGGAAACATAACACTGTCTGGTAATTTCAAATCAGTGCATTTGATTTTTCTGATTTTTAGTCCATTTTCCCGTGCAAGTTTTTCGAACCCTTGCCGATTATTCTGACTTCGTTTCAGCTCCGCAACATTTAAATCCATGCCGTAAAAATGTGCAATATTCGCAACACAGACAACACTACTTTCAAGCATAAATACCTCCATAAGTTTTAGCCTTTATCAACAAAGATAACGCGAAATATTTTTTTTTGCATCGTTTACAAAATAGTTTTTTCGAATTATCAATCTATGTTTTATGTTATTTTTTCACCTATAATTTATTTCGTTAATCTTGACCTTTTTATACTTTGGTGTATTATACAAATAAACGGGTTAAATTATGAAAAGCATGACAGCATACACTAGCGTCAACACTGTAATTAATGAAACACCAATTTGCTTTGAAATAAAAAGTTATAACGGACGCTATTTAGATTTAAAAGTTAATCTGCCTTTTTGGCTTAGTGGTCTGGAGCCTTTTGTCCGTGAGTATTTTACCAGTAAAATTTTGCGTGGAAGCGTCGAAATTTCAATTCGAAGTGCAAAGGTTGCAGGTAGTGCAAAGTTTAGCGTAGACATCGAAACCGTTGAGCAATACAACGAAGCATTCCGTAAAATAGCCGACGTTCTCCAAGTTGCCTATGTGCCAGAAGTTGAAACCTTTGTGCGACAGCCTGGCGTTTTAGTTTCGGCATCAACCGACGATGCAGAACAGTGGAAGATGCCACTTATGCCGATTTTCGATTTAGCGTTTGCTGCATTCGACAAAGCTAAAACTGACGAGGGAGCTTCGTGTCAAGCAAACATTGAAAAACAGCTCAGCATAATTTCGGCTGCTGTTGAAAAGATTAAAGCTGAAAGCAACAATGCAGAGCAAATGTTTACCAATATGTTTCACAAAAAGCTCAACGAGTTAGTCGGACAAAACTATGATGAAAACCGTCTTTTGCAAGAGGTTGCAATTATGCTGGTGAAGTATACTATCAATGAAGAAATCGTTCGTTTGGACTCGCATCTTCAAGTGATGAAAACAGAAATTCAACAAGACGGTATGATTGCAAAACGCTTGGATTTTATTTGTCAGGAAATTAATCGGGAAATAAATACTGTAGGTTCAAAAAACCAAAGCTATGCGATTGCAGAGCAAGTAGTTGTTGTAAAAGAGGCTCTTGAAAATATTCGTGAGCAGCTTAAAAACTTGGAGTAAAAGTTTCAAAAATAAGCAGGTTGAATTTATATGTCATTCGATTTCATTCGTTAAGGAAATAAATTATATGAAAACAAAAAACTTAAAGATTGCCATTTCAGGATTTTCTGGTTGTGGAAATACCTCCGTCTCAAATATGCTCGCAGAAAAATTATCGTTGCCGTGTATTAATTACACATTTAGAAATTTGGCACGCGAGTTGAATATGGACTTTAAGGAAATTGTCGAAAAGTCAAAAACAGATTTCTCATTTGATAAAATGGTTGACAGTAAACAAATTGAACTGGCACAAAAAGGCTCTTGTGTATTGGGTTCACGCCTTGCGATTTGGCTTTTAGATGATGCAAGTTTAAAAGTTTTTTTAACGGCAACGCCACAAGTGCGTGCAAGCAGAATTGCATTTCGCGAAAACTCAATTGTCGATGAAGTTATGGCATTTACAGAAAAGCGTGATGCTCAAGATACTGCCCGCTATATGAAACTTTATAGCATTGATAACGGCGATTATTCGTTTGCTGACCTCATCATCGACACCGAGAAATATATTCCTGAACAAATTTGTAGCATCATCATTGAAGTGTTGAAAAAACGCGGCTTGATTTAACAACATAAATTTGATAACACTGTTATTGATTTGATGTTTCAAAATAAAAATATTAAAAATCGTATTGAAAAAACTGAAGCATGATTTTTCTTAGTTTATAGAACTTTTTTGAAAATTTGAAAAATATGCGTTACTTGTTTTTTTCGAGTTTTTATGGTACAATAACAAGTTTATGAATGAAACAGCAAATGAATCTATAATTAAAATTCCAATTGAAGATGAAGTAAAGCAGGCATATATCGATTATTCGATGTCGGTTATCGTTAGCCGTGCTTTGCCTGACGTTCGTGACGGTTTAAAGCCAGTTCATCGCCGTATTTTGTATTCGATGGAGGAAAAGGGACTACGATATTCTGGGCCGACTCGAAAATGTGCAAAAATAGTAGGTGATGTTTTGGGAAGTTATCATCCGCACGGTGATGCTTCCGTTTATGATGCCTTGGTTCGCTTAGGTCAGGATTTTTCACAAAGGTATCCGGTTATTTACCCGCAAGGGAACTTCGGAACAATTGCAGGTGATCCGCCAGCAGCTTACCGTTACACCGAAGCCAAGATGGAAAAAATCGCCGAAGCGATGGTTGAGGATATCAAAAAAGAAACTGTTGATTTTATTCCGAACTTTGACGATTCGACTGTGGAGCCGACGGTTCTGCCAGGTAAGTTTCCTTTTTTGTTGGCAAACGGCTCAAGTGGTATCGCGGTCGGTATGGCAACAAATATGCCGCCTCACAACTTGAAAGAAATCGCAAGTGCAATTTCGGCGTACATTGATAACAATGATATCACCATTGATGAACTTGCAAAACACATTAAAGGTCCAGACTTTCCGACAGGCGGCATAATCTATGGTACGAAGGGCATCAAACAAGCGTACAAAACTGGACGCGGTAAAGTGATAATTCGCAGTCGTTTTAAAATCGAAACGGATAAACGCGGAAAGGAATCTATTGTTTTTACGGAAGTGCCTTATCAAGTAAACACAACGAACCTTGTGATGAAAATCGGTGAGCTTGCACGCGACAAGCAAATCGAAGGCATCTCGAACGTCAACGATGAAAGCTCTGACAGGGCGGGTTTGCGTATCGTTGTAGAGCTGAAAAAAGGAGCCATTCCGAAAATTGTGCTAAATCAGCTTTTTACGAAAACGCAGTTGCAAGCGAACTTTGGCGTGATTAATATCGCCTTGGTGAACGGACGGCCTGAAACCTTGAACCTCAAGCAGCTTGTGAAATACTTTGTAGACCATCGTTTTGAAGTAGTAACGCGTCGCACTCAGTACGACTTACGGAAGGCTGAAGAGCGTGCTCACATTTTGCGTGGCTTGATTATCGCTTTGAATAATATCGATGAAGTAATTGAGATAATTAAAAACTCTAAAGATATTCCAGAAGCAAAAAACGCATTGATGAAGCGTTTTAATCTTTCGGAAATTCAAGCTCAGTCGATTGTTGATATGAAGCTTGGGCGACTTACCAGCCTTGAAATCAACAAGATTAAAGAAGAGCTTGAGGAATTGGAACTTTTGATTGAGCATTATAAAGATTTGCTTGCAAATCCTGCTAAAATTTACGCACTTATAAAGGAAGAAACTCAAGAGCTTGTCGAAAAATTTGGTGATGAGCGCCGAACTGATATTGTGCCTGATGAAGTCGAGCAACTTGATATCGAAGATTTAATACAAAACGAGGAGATGGTTATTTTAATTTCCAACCTCGGGTTTATCAAACGCATTCCTTCATCGGCATATAAAATTCAAAATAGAGGCGGAAAAGGCTCTTCAACGGCAAAGCTTGTGGAAGATGATTTTATTGACCAAGTGTTTACCGCAGTTACGCATGATTATATTATGTTTATAAGCAATTTGGGTAAGGCGTATTATCTAAAGGTTCACGAAATTCCTGAGGCAACGCGAACAACAAAGGGAACTCATATCAAGGCTTTGTTGGCGATTGACGCAGAAGAAGAGATAACAGCTATCGTTTCTTTCAAGGAATTCTCACCAGATATTTTCTTGATAATGGCGACTTCTAGCGGTACCATCAAGAAAATTCCTATAGATACATTTGCAAATGCAAAAACACGCGGCATTCGGGCTTTAAACCTAAAGGATTCAGACCATTTGGTGAGTGCTATTTTGTCAACTGGCTACGATAATATTATGCTGGTAACGAAACAAGGCAAGGCATTGCGTATCTCTGGTAATACTGTACGCCCGCAAGGTCGAACAGCAGGTGGCGTAAAAGGTATCAATATTTCTTACAGTGATGAGCTTGCGGGAGCAGTTCGCGTGGTCGAGAAACAAAGCATCTTGCTAATTACGGCGAATGGTTTCGGAAAACGTATCGATTTTGCGGAATTTGCCGAACACGGACGCGGTACAGGCGGACAGAAAATTTATACTGTTACAGAGCGAACTGGCGAAGTTATCGGTGTTATTACGGTTTTTGATGATGACGAGGTAGTTTGTATCACAGGTCAGGGAAAAACACTTCGTCTTAAAGTTGACTCTGTTGGAATTATGGGGCGGGCAGCTCAAGGTGTCCGTGTTCTAAACATTGATGCTCCAGATTTTTTGGTGGGCTTAGACGTTGTAGCTCGCGAAGATTCAGAATAAGTCTTTTCAAACAAGATTGTTTCACGTGAAACTTTGCACATCGCGAAGTGTAATTTTATAATGTTTCACGTGAAACTTTTTCTTTCGCTCTGATTGAACCTAAAACATTGCTTATCAGATATTTTAGTGATTTTGTTTCACGTGAAACGTTGTGCGAGATTATTTTATGCGACGATACAGCTTCCTATTTATACTTTTTCGTTTTTGGAATTGTGCTTTGAGAGATATAACTATACGCATAAATCAAGTCTTTAAACGAAAATTTTCAAATGCTTAATATAATATAGTCTAATATGGTTGGCAGAATTAGTGTGATATTACAGTAGGGTTAGCTGGCAAAATTGACTGCATTTACCGAAGTTTTAGGCTTTGTTATAGATTGTTTTGAGGAGCAAGTTTGCAAAGAATTGTTTTTCGAGTTTTGAACGCCACTGTAGAGATAAAAGAGCTTCGTTTTCAGAGAATTCTTCCAAGCGGCAAGTCGGCGTGAATGTATTTTGAGCGATTGCTAAATGTGCGTTGGGCAAAGTGCAGCCAGCTTTTAATCCTCGGTGAACATTGGACTGTTGGAGTTTTAACCGTATTTGTTCTGGTGAAATAGCTAAAATGTCGCCAGCAATATTTTCATGGTTTGCGAGATTTAAAACTGAAAAGCTGACACATAATTTTTCGCCTGTGGCAGTGGCTTCGATGTTTTGTTTTTTCGTGAAAGTAAGCAAAGTTGCCAAGTTTGCAACATCTTTGATTTTTGAATTAGCGTCGGTGTGCAAAAAAAGATTAACTTTCAAAAATTCGGCTTTTTTTGCATCGCTTGGCGAAAAGTTCTCACCGACAACTAAAACGGTTTTGATTTTTTCGTTCGCTGTTGAATTTAAATGCTGCACAACGATTTTCCAATGACGCGGAAAGTCAACTGCGTTTATGATAACAATGTCTGGTGTAAGCTCAGCAAGATTATCAAGAGCTTTAAGCGGCAGCCGATAGACAGCTGCCGCTATATTGTGTGCATTACAGAATTCTTTGATTTCAACAGTGATTGCGTCGTTTTGTGAAACGAGTAAGCAAAGCATTACTCCGTTCCCAAGTTTTCAACAACATAATCGTAAACTGTCCACACTCCGTCGCGGGACGACAGCGAATAAGTGTATCGTTTTTTCTCTTTGAAGTTGCTGTAGCTGAACCACTCGATTACCTTAACTTCCGCTTCGGTGTCGTTATACGTCGTTCGTTCTATCTTGAAGTCGCTCGGCAACATCACGATACTCTGTTCGATTTTTGACTGACGTAATTGCTGACGGAATTCATTTAACATTTGAACACGTCCCATTTCGGATTCCGCTTTGTAGCGTTTTGCTTTTGCAGGATTCTTTTGGACAAGGCGCTCCAAATCGATATAAAGGAAAAACTGCTCCCAGTAGGATTTTTGTCGAGCGTTCAGCATATAGGTGATAACCTGATCTGGTGGAATCGCTTGTGCTTGCAAAATATCGCTGGTACTTTCTGAAACAGGTAGAGTTCCGATTGAAAGAGGTCCAAGCGACGGCTTAATTTCAAGCGTCAGGCGGTTTGACAAAATATGTGCTTCGGATAAATCGCTTTTTGAGCGAAGTCCCGAAAAAAACGCACATTGAAGAATGTAAACGCCTGGAGTTTTAAAGTCCAGATAGGCTTTTACATTTTCGACAAACGAATAAGTTTCACCAGGCTCCAGACTCACATCGCGGAAATATACGCGGTTGTTTGTGTTCATATTTCGAAGCCAGCCTTCAGTATGAAGAACATTTTTGTTCTTTGTATCAATAGCCGTGAAATCCAAACTGAACTCGTGGTTGTCGGCAAGTTTAAAATAAAGCGTTTCAGCACCGCGGTTGGTTAAACTCACTCGAACAAATATATCGCTTGCGGCATCAGTGTAATACACTTTTTTATCGTGATAGGTAATATCAACCGCTAGATTTTGGGCAAACATAACGCCCGTCAAAAAGATAAATAATATGACAGACAACTTTTTCTTCATTTGCAAGACTCCGTTGTAGCTATTTTCGGCAAAAGCATAAAAAAATTAAGGTTTTATTTTGGTTGCTTTTTCTTTGCTTCGTTCATTGAATACACCTGTGCAAATACTAATGACATAGCTCGATAGTATTCTGATGGAATCACATCGCCGAGGTCAACGTTAGCATAGATTGCCCTTGCGAGCGGCTTATTTTCGATAATCGGAACGTTGTGCTCGCGAGCAATTGTTTTTATCCTTTCTGCCATGCGGTCTGCACCTTTTGCCAAAACCATCGGTGCATCCATTTTATTCTGTTCGTATTTCAAAGCGACAGCAAGGTGTGTCGGGTTTGTTATAATCACATCAGCCTCGGGAACGTGCTTAATTGCATTTTGCTGTAAGATAACCTGCATACGTTGTTTAATCTGGCCTTTTACTTTCGGGTCGCCTTCCAACTCTTTATATTCTTCTTTCACTTCCTGCTTGGTCATTTTTAACGAATCCATAAATTGCTTTCGTTGGAAAAAATAATCAGCGATAGAAAACACCAAAAACAAAATAGACACATAAAGCAAAATGTACATTGCCAACTGTGCGACAAACGAAGTTGCATGCCACAGGTTCGAACGAAGCAGTTTCAAAAGATGTGGCATATTGTTTTTTATCACGAGAAAGACAATTAGTCCGACACAGGTAACTTTGAAAAGAGACTTTGCGAGATTAAATAGCCCCTCACTTGAAAATAGCGTTCTCTTAAAATACTTAAAAATATTCGGTGAAATTTTGTTAAAATTCGGTGCAATCGATTTTGTCGAAAAAATAAATCCGCGAAACTGAATAATGTAACCGAGGATAATTGCAGCACAGGCAGTTAATGCGATTGGTAAAACCAACAAGGTAAAATACCGCATAAAAATGCCGAACAATGCTGGCGTGATTTCACTTGTTGTGCAGCGATTAAAAAAGAAAGACAAAATTTCAAGGCTTTTGTTAAAAATAAACTTCGACAAAATCAGCAATAACAACGTTACGAAAAGCAATGCCGCCGCCACTGGAATTTCTGCACTCTTTGCGACTCGCCCTTCTTCGCGGGCTTTTCTCAGCTTAAACTCGGAAGGCGTTTCCGTTTTGCCTTCGTCTTCTGCCGCGAACCACTGCAAGTCAATGAGCAAACTCATCGGCTCAGAGACATCCAGTTTTGAAGATTTGTGCGGTGAAACTGAAACACGGGTGTTTTGGGTCGCGGCTATGTACCGAGTGTGTTGAGCTTTTGACACAAGTAGGGCGGCTTGTCCGCCCCGTGGATAAATATTCGGTGAATGAGGATAATTGCACTTTGAAAGCTCAAACATTTTTCGCAAACTTGATTTCCTTGTCATCGGATGCCTCCGTTTTGAATAAAAAAGTTTTGGAGCATCACAAACGAGTTGTCTAAAATCGCTTCGAAGAAATTCATCAGCTGCGGCAAAATCAAATACAGCAATGCGAACGTCAGCAATATCGTTATCGGGAAGCCTTCAGAAAGTAAGTTCATCTGTGGAGCTGCTTTTGTTAAAAGTCCCATACCAATGTGAATTAAAAAAAGCGTCCCAATAATCGGCAGTGCAATAATCAGTGCATAATAAAAAAGCATAGTTAAAAGCTTAAAAAAAAGCCCCGTAACTGCCTGCTGATTTTCCACAAAAACAAAGCAGTTCACCGATTGAAAACTTCGCAGAATACCGCCCAAAAATAGCTTTTGAAAACCGTTTACTTGCAAGAAAACGAAAATAGCAATAAAGTTAAAATACTGGCCGACGAGCGGATTTTCAACTTGGGAAAGAGCGTCGTACACGCTTGATGCGGCAAAGCCCATCTGGTATGAAAAAAATTGCCCAGCAGTGCTGAATATAGAAAAGATGATTGTTACAAAAAAGCCTGTCAGCACTCCTAGCAATGCTTCGCCAGCAAGGAGCAAAAAGTACTCAGCCGAAAATACATCGCCTGAGAACTTGACAGCGGTAACTTGCGGAAATACAAGAATCGTTATCAGCAGTGCGAGGGCTAACTTTGCGACGCGAGAAACGGCTCGCGTTGAAATAAGCGGTGTCGTTAAAAAAAGTGCAAACACGCGTGCAAAGCACAAAAAGAAAACGCCCGCGTTTTTGTTTAAAACCTCGAATAATTCACCGCCATACAACTGCCACATTTTGCTTGCACCCCGATTATTTACAACTGCTTCCCGCGTGAACGGCTCAGTTTTTGTAACAGTTCCATCCTGTCCGTTTAATTCCTTCTACCCAGTTTTTTGCAGCCTCTTTTGCACCAGCTAAATCGTGGTCTTTGTAATTACCGCATTCGATTTCAGTAACGGCTGGAATTTCGCCCTGCCATTCCGCGACCCGTGCTAAAACATTTGACAAATGCTCCGCGACAAATGCCTCATCAGGCTCGCCAAAAAGCGTAAAATAAAAACCAGTTCGGCAGCCCATCGGTGAAAAATCAATCACATCGGAAATCTCGTCCCGAATATATTCTGCAATCAAATGCTCCAGAGTGTGAATTGTACCCGTTGCCAAAAATGCTTTATTTGGTTGCGTAAACCGAATGTCAAACTTGGAAACAACATCGCCGTGCTTGCCAACCTTTTTTGAAGCTAGCCGCACAAACGGTGCCGTTACTTTTGTGTGGTCTAAATTAAAACTGTCTACGTTGTATTTTTTGTTCTTCGCTTCCATGCTTTTCATTTTAATTACTTTTAATTTTTTCGCAACACGTCCAAATGCATTTTTCCACTGTTTTAAATGTCGTTTTACAATTTAAGCAAATTTCTAAACTACATTTTCAAACCGAAGCTTTTGTGCGATTTCGGCAATATACTTTTTACGCAAATGGACGCACACCTCAAACGAAATTCATTGCATTTTCCGCCAATGAACGGTGTGCGATGCCTTTACCGCCTAAGTTTTTACCCGCACCCAAATGCACATTGCAAAATCGTATTATTTGCCTTTCTAAAAATCTAAGCAAAGCTTTTCCATATTCACAAAATTTAAAATCCGTAAAATTCTTCGATAACTTTTTCAGATGATGTGTTATAATATAATAGTGCATACATACAAGCTGATTCCAAAATTTGTTTTGCATAATTTCGCGTTTCGGCAAATGGTGTCGCTTCGGTAAAAATGTCGGCAGGCAATGTTCCGTATAATCGAGTCCATCGTCGGACATTCCCGCCGCCTGCATTGTAAGCTTGGCAGGCTTTCGCGATAACTTTTTGGTTTTTAATCATTTGCCGCAGGTAATACACACCGAAGCGGATATTTGTGTCTGGGTCAGTGCTGTCGTAATTTTCGAGTTTAAACGCACGTGCAATGTCGCTTGCTGTTGCGGGCATTAGTTGTGTGAGGCCGACTGCTCCAGCACGTGAAACAACCTGCGGGCGGAAAAAGCTTTCGGCTCTGATGAGTGCATAGACAAAGTATTCTGGTATGTTGTGTTCACTTGCATAGCGTGTAACGCTTTCTGAAAACGCACGCGGATACAGAAGCTTCAAACTTTCTGGTGTTATTTCCGCACCTTGTGAACGCAGTGCAAACTGAATTACCTGCATGCTTTCGGCAATAAAACCAGCATTATACAAAGCCGAGGCGTATTCTTCTGCGTCTGAAACAGAAAGCGTCTGTGCGTACTCTCTGATGTGCGGATACACGGCGGCATAAAGCGAAAATCGCAACAAACCGTCAATAATCGCTTTCGATTGTGCCACAGAAAAATTTTTATATGGCGTGCGTGTGTATTGTGTTTGAAACCGAAAGCGGGCTTTTTCCCCGAGCATATACGCCGACATCATCGTGTAGTAAAAACTATTTTGCTTTAAATCAAAAGCCTCTTTTAGTTTAGTTTTTGAATTGGTGAGTCGCCCGATGATATAACTCAACTTCGCTTTTGCTTCGTTGAGCTGAGTTGGTGCAATTATATTTTGAAGTCCACTCAGCTTTGCAGTATTTTTCTCTTGGGTATATTTAACCGAAAGCTCTGAGACTAAATCATCATAATGGTAAGCATTTTTCCATATCGGAGCTTTGTTTAGTAATTGCTCAAGGTACACTTTATTGTCTTGACTGAAAAATTTTAGTTCATACCACAATGCATTATCAAAGTCTCCAGCACTTGGTGCAAACTGTTGAGCTGCCTCATAATATGAAATCACCGATGCGGCTTGTTCCTTGCCGAGCTTTTCATATAATCTAGCGGTATAAAATGCTAGTGCATGCAAAACGCCCTTGACTGAATCTGGCAAGTTTTGAACCGAAACCGCATCAACTGGTGTGCCTTGTGCTGCCAAATACTGTGCATAAACCGACTCAAAAAGATTTGCAGCGTCGATATTATTTTCTTTACCTGACACGCCTGCTAAAACTGCTTTACCGAAATCTGAAATTACTGGACGAGTAAAAAATGCACTTGAAGCGACATTTTTCGTTTGCAAAAAGGAACGAAAAATCTCCAGCACAAGATTGGCACTTTGCTGATAATAACGTTGCACGTAAAAAATGCGTGCGGACGTAACGTTCGCAAAGGCAGCAGAAACGCGATGCGAAGTTCCGTTTTGATTTTCCGAAATATACTTTTCAAGAGACGTGGTAATTGTCTGTGGAATTTCGCGTTCAACAATATAAGTTTCAAAAGACACCGATAATTTATCGAAAAGCCCAGCTTCAGTGTATGCGGCATCTAACGCACTTTGTTGCGACGTTAACTCGGTGCGGTAGTCGTTTAGGTCGCTTTCTTTCGTTTCAGTATTTTTTTTCTCCAAACGCTTTATCGTTTTTTCTAGCTTTGCAATATTTTCTTCGTAACGCGAAATCCGCTCTTCAACATCAGCTAAACGCAAAAACATATTTTCACAAATCACCGCATAAGGTGCATCGTAATGCTCGAAGCCGTACCGCAAAAGCCTCTTCGCCGAATTGCGGTTCCCATGTTCTTCTAAGTGCATCGCAAGATAATACAGCGCACCGTCTTGGAGCTTTGCTATCTTTTTCAGCTCCGAGTTTTTTAGATTTTCGATTTTTTCGAAGTTGCCACTTTGTACGAGATTTACAAGTTCGGCTTGAAGAGTTTGTGCATTGGTATTTGTGCATGATAGTATCAAGCAAAGGCACATCGCAATGCAAGATATTTTTAACCTTTTTCGGAAATTAAAATTTTGAAACGACATTACATAAAGTTTATCAAAAAACAAAATAATCGCAATAGTAAAACCCTTAAAAAAAGTAATTATTCGCAGTTTGATATCCAGAGATTGCTTTTTGTAAAAATTATTTTGCTTAAGAGGCTAAAGTTTTATTGTTTTTCTGTCGATATTTTAAAGAGAGCCAGAATAATTTTAATTTTCTGTGTAATCTTTATAGTTATTTAGTGTTTACTTCACTGAACATCCCATATTGTTTTATTTTATATTGTTTTTTATTTTTAGAAAGTTTGGGTTATATTGCATAAATTAACGGCAATTGGAACCTTGGGCGTTTTGCGTCCAGAAGAATATCAAGATGTGAATTATGGCCTTTTGGAGGTTTTATGAAAAAGCTTTTTAGGAATTTTGCTTTTTGTTTTGTG
>CALAEM010000085.1 GCA_937890985.1 uncultured Treponema sp.
CTTTGGATTTTGAGACGCTTTCAACCTCAGTTTTGGGCTATGCCCAAAACTGCCCGCTAACGCAAACATCGTTGGTCTTTTGTACACCGCCATCCGTGGCGGGGATGTCGCCGCTTGTCGTCCATCATGTGCCAGTGCTTTTTAGGAATACGCACATTCTTAAACTTCGAGTTTGTAAGCTAACTGTGCAAGATGCTCAGTTCGCATACAAACATCGTGGAGCTAATCTGCAGGCTTGAAAGCCTCCAGATTAGCTCCTTTTATGAAAGGCTTAATACACTTCGTCCAAAGCTCAGAAGAAATACCGTTTGAGCTTTTCAAGAAGGCACCCCCAATTTAGGTTTGACCCAAAAAAGTTTGAATCCTTTCGATAAAACTTTTGCGACGTAAAAAACAAAAAAGCTTTACCGTTTCACAGGCTTAAAACGCTGAGTTGGCGAAAAGTTTGATGAACTGCGGGCTTCTTGAAAAATACTCAAAATGAATTATACTGAGACTGAGATGAAAAAAACTTATTTCCTTTCGCGGCACGGCTGTGCAAAAAATCAAGTCGATGCCGAATTGATAGTTGGTGCCTTGAGCGATAAAGGCTGGCAACTCGTCGATGACGCGGCGGATGCAGCGGTCATTGTGATTAACTCGTGCGGTTTTATCGAAAGTGCAAAAAAGGAATCGCTCGATGCCGTGTTTCAAGCACGAAATGAAAATCCCGCCGCGAAGATTATTCTTGCGGGCTGTTTAGCAGAGCGATACGCGGAAGTTTTTGCAAATGAGTTGCCTGAAGTTGATGCATTTTTCGGTAACGGGGACATTTCGAAAATTACCGAAGTGTTCGCTTCTCTATTTAGCTCAAGCGATTCAAAACCAAAACAACAAAATGAGCAAACAAAAGTATGGCGTTATCCGCAAAGCGGTGTGTCGTGCGGCGGTAGACCGACGCGATTTAATTATAAAAATTCCGTGTACATAAAAATCACGGAAGGTTGCAGCAACCATTGCAGTTTTTGTGCAATTCCTTTAATTCGCGGAAACGTACGCAGCCGCTCGATTGCAGACATCGTGAGCGAAATTGAAAGCTTGGTACGCGAAGGAGTTTTTGAATTTAATTTGATTGGACAGGATTTAGCGGCATTTAGTGCAGACGGAAAAGCTCTGGCATTTAATCGTGCTGATGAAAAAAATTCCGAGCCTTCTGGGTTATCGAAATTATTAAAAGCGATTTCGTTAATTTCTGGAAATTTTACAATTAGACTTTTGTACATTCATCCAGATCATTTTCCGCTTGACATTTTACCAGTGATGATTTCAGATTCCAGATTTTTGCCTTACTTTGATTTGCCGTTTCAATCAGGTGATGAAGCAATCTTAAAAGCGATGAATCGATGTGGAAATGCAAATGTGTATTCACAGTTGATAGCATCGATACAAAATGCATTTGTGCAAACTGCTTACAAGCGAGCGTGTATCCGCACGACATTTTTAACTGGCTTCCCCGGAGAAACTGACGCAGCGTTTCAAACGACGGTAGCCTTTTTAAAAACAATTCGGCCTCTGTGGTCAGGTGCTTTTGATTTTTCACCAGAAGAAAATACAAAAGCGGTTTTGCTTTCTGATGAAGTTCCAAATGAAATTGCTGTTCTGCGAAAAAAGATATTGCAAAACGCCCAAGTTTTAATTACTGGCGAGCTTTTAAAAAACTTTGTTGGTGAAAAACTTGATATGCTTGTCGAAGAAATAATTGAAAACCCAAACGATGAAAATTTTTTTGTGCTTGGGCGTGCTTGGTTTCAAGCACCAGAGGTTGACGGCTGCATTGTTGTTCCGATTTATGATAAGCAGTTGGTTCAAACAATTAGTGAAGGAAGTCTCATCTCCGTAAAAATAAAAATTGTACGCAACTTAGATTTGGAAGCTGAGTTTATTTCTAAAATACGATAATGCATTTCGCAAAACTATTTTTCAAAGCATTTGATAAATTATTGTTGTGATGCAAAATCTTTTCGTGAATTAAAAGCTGTAATTTGAAACGCAGCAATTTTTGTAAAACCTAAGCGGCGGTATAATTTTTGTGCGGCGATATTTTTTACTTTTACAAACAACACAAATGAACTTGTTTTCTCCGCAAGTGTGCGAAGTGCAAAACGCAATACGGTTTCAGCGTAGTGCTTGCCTCGATACGCTGGCAATGTGTACACGCCGCCGATTTGTTTGCAGTGTACGCCGCATGCATTGGTGTGAGCCTTTGACACAATCTTTCCGTTGATTGAACCTTTAAATAAAATTTGCTCGCTCAACATATTTAAAATATAAACTCGCGAAAAAATTTCATTCTCCGAATTTCGTTCCCACTCTTCACGTTCATAACCAAATTGTAACGGCAACAAATTTTCAATGTCGAGATGATTGCATGTATCGCAGCGTAAATTTTCATCTGCATAAAATTTTTTTTGCTTCAAAAAATTTTGTACCGAAAGCTCAAATAAAAAATACGAGTGCAGTTGCTTCACAGTGTAATTGTGATTACGCACAAGATATTTTTCTATCACTTCGGAAAATTTTTTTTCACCCATTATCGAACGAATTGAAAATGTTTTGAAAAATTTTTCTGAGCAATTTACAAAAGCTTTTATACTTGCACGCGTTGCATTTGGAAAGCAATGCAAAAAAGTTTTTTGTGCATCAAGTCCACACACTGCAACAATTTCTGTGTCATGAAAAAAAATAAAAAAAACATCTTTTTCATTTTTCGATTTTTTAACCGACGGCATTGTTTCATTAAATTTTTTTTGCAAACGCAATAAACCATCGACTAAGTTGACGCAAAGCGGCTCATATATTTGTACAAACGACAATGCTTGCGAAATGTTTTCATTGTCAATTTCTTTTATGTACCACATCTCCAAATGCTCCATTAGCTAATGGCAATATTCCTTGCGGAACAAAGTCTCCGCACAAACAAGCAAGAGCCGCTTTGAACGAGAAGTCCGAATAGCTATATACCGCAAGTGCGGTTTCGGCGTGCAAGCCTTTTAAAAAAACTGGGCTGAGAACAGAAATTATAATATAATGTTTTTTAGGAAACCGCACTTGAAGACTTTGAAGCACTTCGGCACTGTGTGCATCATAGACACAAAAAATAATTTTATCATAATTATATGCACGCGAAAAAACATCATCAGTCCACACCGTGTCTGCATTTTTAAAAAAGTTTTTTGCAAGTCGAAACAAATTCTGATAATCTCCTACGAGCAAAACTTTTTCATCACGCGAAATTTTCTGAAAAGTATTTTTAGCATCTGACTGATTATTCAAATGCAAAAGTGTAACAGAGCGTCCTGCAAATGACTGAAAAAAATTATCAGCTCCCGCAATCGGAAATTTGTTGTGCAGTTCGACAGGCTTCGGCAAAATTTCAACGTGCTTTTCGCTTTTGAAATATTGCAACTTTTTTTTGATAATTCTTTCCGCACTTGATTTTACAATGTTAAAAAATTTCACATCAAGTTTCATCAAAGAAATATTTTCCCGCCAAACCAAATCCTGCAATGATGGTGTGGAAGACGACTCGATGATATTATTTCCAGCTTGCAAAGCCAATGTAACCGCACGCGAAAAGTTGCCAGCATAATTTAATGCACTTAGCATCATCATATCATCTGTTACTATCAAGCCTGAAAATCCAAGCTCATCACGTAACATCCGAGTTATCATATCATAAGAAAATGTCGCAGGTTCATTCGGCTTCATGAATTGCGGAAAATTCAAATGACCTGACATAATGAATGGAACATTGTTTTCAATTTGAGCACGAAACGGTTCGAGTTCCCGCGAGTAAAAAACTTCACGCGAAATATCAATCCGCGGTAAACGGCCGTGACTGTCAAGCCCTGTATCACCGTGTCCCGGAAAATGTTTAGCCGTGCTTAAAACGCCAGCAGCGAGTAGCCCATTTGAAAAAGCAGTCGAAAGACGTGCAACACTATGTGGATTGTCGCCGAACGAGCGAGAGGCAATCACCGTCGAGTTGAGATTGCTGTATAAGTCAACCGTCGGGGCAAAGTTCAAATTAATGCCAATCGCTGCAAGCTCACACCCAATGTAGTAGCCCGAAAAAAAAGCATCACGCGGCAACGCAGACGCACCGCACGCAAGTGCACTAGGCGTTTCAGTTGTCAGCCCTTTGACGTGTCTAACCCGTCCGCCTTCTTGGTCGGTTGCAACAAAAAGCGGAATGCTAAAGTGCGAATGCAAAGCCCGCGTTTGTAATTGTAAAATTGCTTGCGAAAGTTTTTTTGAGTCGGCAGTATTCCATCCGAAAATTTTCAAATTACCTAAACCGCTTTCAACCCACGCACCGACACGCTCATTCGGATTTTGTCCAGCCCAACCAAACATAAAACACTGTGCCAAAAGCTCTTCCGCAGTCATTGCGTCCGCAATTTTTTTTGCAAGTGTTTCTGCATCTTCATCGTCAAAAAAATTCGGCAAATCCTGACGCACGTTTTTACGTTGCTCCAAGATGAGTTTAATATCTTCTGGAATAATATATTTAACCGAGTGCTTTTGCACAAAAGGCTCCGCATCCGCACGCGTAAAATACTCTGCACGCAATACCGCGGAGCCGCCGCTTTTCAAAACAGAAAGCTTTTCAACCGAGTGCGGCTGCGGTTGTGCAAACCGCAACAAATTCACTATCATAATTATGAATGCACTGCACACAAAAAATAATGCAAGTGCCGCTAAAATTTTTTTATTCATTTTCTTGTGGATTGCCATTCCAGATAAAATTATCTGGACTATTTTCTTCCAGATAAATATTTTCATAACGTCCAGAATCTTCAGGGGGCTCGTCATTCGGAAAATAAGTTAAATTCATAAACCACAACACATCTTGCAAATCGGCATAACACTCAGAACATGAAAAACGAAAATACAAATCGGCATCTTCTAAAAACTTCCGCAGCTCGTAATTTGATTTTGCATACGGGTCAATCGCTTCACGAACATTGCTGCGCACGCCACCGTACCACGCGATTGCGATCTTGAATAAATTCAACTGATTCATTTTATCCATTGAATACACTTCGTAAATTCCAGAAACGCTGGGCGTGCCAGTTGAAATTTTATACTTGTCGGCTTTCATCAGCGGCGACCAGTTAATTGTATAAAAAACATTTTCAGCTTTTGTATTTTTATTTATGACAAATTGCAGTGCTTGCATAATTGCATTTTAACACACAACGTGTTTTTTTTCAATTATGAAAAAATGTAAACGGCACAGCAAATTTGCATTAACGCACAAGTTTAAATGCAGCGTTGAGTATTTTACGCTATTGTTCAAACCAGTTAACCGGCGAGCTTGACTTAAAAGTTTTTTCGTTTTGTGATATTCTTCACTGCTATGAATATAATTCTTTTTTCGGAAAGTGATTGTAGAGATGGGTACTCGCAAATATTTTTTTTTAACCGCTCCGACACACGATACCAACACGTGAAAAAAGTGCTGCGTTTAAAAACAGGCGATTCATTCAAAGCAGGTTTTATCAACGGAGCGAAAGGTACCGCCTTTATTTTAGCGCTTTCTGAAACTGAATTGCAATTTCGCTTTACGCCTGCAGAAAAACAAACTGACGCACTTTTCCCGCTTGAACTCATCGTCGGTTTTCCACGCCCAATCCAACTCAAGCGTTGCTTAAAAGATACGGCGACCTTGGGCATTTCACGCATTCATCTTGTGCCGACTGACTTGGGCGAAGCTTCATACCTGCAATCAGATTTGGCAGACAAAAACGAAATGCAAAAATTTTTGTGCGAAGGTGCAAGCCAAGCAGGAAGCACATTACTTCCTCAAGTTACAGTTTACCGAAGCATAAAAGACTTTTTTGAAACGACTCCGACAACCGACACGGACGTAAAAATAATTTTTGATGTCATCGACAAAACAATATCTATTCGCAGTTATTTGCAGCAGTTGATGCCACACTACGATTCGAAAAAGTCGAAAATTTTTTTAGCAATCGGAAACGAACGCGGTTGGACAGCACACGAAAGAAATATTTTTTCGGAAAATCATTTCAATTTTTGTTCGATGGGCAAACGCATTTTGAAAACTGAAACCGCAGTAACCTCAAGCGTCGCTATTGTCCTGAATACACTCGGCTTTTGGGAAACTGAAAACACTCGGTGAAAAAATACCTAAAGAATTTTTATCAGATTTAAATAAAAAAGTTGCGAAAATAGACTTGACATTTTTGTTTTTTTTTTACAATAGACTTGTCTTTTTTGAAATCAAAATAGGAGGATTTTATGAAAAAGATTGTCTTAGGTTTAGCAGCTTCATTGTTGCTTTTAGTTTCATGTTCGACCACAGCTCCACTTATGGCTGATGTTGCTTTCCCACACGATTCGAGTAAGTATGTAATTTTGGGACGTGTTACCGCAGAAATGAAAACAAACAAAAGCGGTTACGTCGTTCTTTTGGAAAAAGCAAAAGAGCAATTTCCGAATTGCGATGATGTTGTAAACATTGTCGTTGATGCAAAAATCAGATACGGCTTGTTTGGTGGCGTAAGAGCAACGTCATACGTAATGTCCGGTGTCGCAATCGATTACGTCGAAGTAAAGTAACTAAACCTAAAAGTCAGCAACTCTAGTTGCTGACTTCTCTTCACAAAAATCTTTCCATCTGTTTTCATCCCGTTTTCATCATTTTTGCTTGTTGTGCAAAATGCTAGGTTTGTACAAGGTGAGTATTCCTAAAATACCGTGGCACAGGATAGGTACATTCAAATCCGCAAAGGGTTTGAATGTACCACATCGGTTGCACTTTAAATAATCGCTATCCTTTGTGTTGCTTTATTTTATGGTTTATTTAATTCAGCAGGGTTTTAGGCGTGCGTCGCTTGCAGAGCTCGAAGATGCAAATTGTAAACGCGACAGAATTTCTCCAGCACAAAGGAATTCGAGCACTTGACTTTAAAGCGTTAATTGCCGATACTTATTGAAATGGGAGTATTCTTTTAAGTTGGTTGCTGCATTGGAATTATTTTTCTGAGAGACGGTTTGTGGCAATTCCCATGTTTTGAGGACGAAGGTGAGTTACATTGATGATTTGACGCGAGCACTTGCAGCAGCTCGCGAGAATTTAGAAAAATCCATATTTCCGAAATTGCACGATGCTTGTTCATTGCAGTCAACTGCGATGAATGGATTGCTAGATGTGCTGATAAATAAACGCCTGATTCATTATGCACCTTATGATTATGACAGCAAGATGACGGATATTGAATTGCCGGAGGTTTCGCCTTTTCCCGAAACAGAAAAGGCAAGCGTCATTGGCACGCGAATTGCACATTACGCGCGGATGTTGGAGTTTGTGATAAATTATTATCAATTCACCTGCGATTATTTGACGCCGAAACGTCTTTCAAGTTTGGAAAAACTTTCGCAGGTTTTTTTGTGGGACGACTTTCAGCAAAACAGCCGCAGTCCGAACACAGCTGCTCTCGCTTCGATTATTGAAGCGGCAACTCCTTCGCTTGAAAATATAACCGCTGGAATTGTGAGAAACGCAATCGAGCAATTAGGCTCATCGACAGTTTCAATCCGTTCGTTTTTGTCAAAAGGCTCGCTGTATCATCGCGAAACTTATAAGCTCTTTGTACGCACAAAAGTTTTACCAGAAGTTCCGCAAAATAAACTCGCATACGGAGCGGATATCGGCACAATGTTTGCAGAAGTAAAAAAAACTTTTGCCGCCAAATTAAAAAAGAATCCGTTTTTTCAGGACTTGATAAACGAAGTTCTCTGGGAAGATTATTCAGATGCAGCAGACGCAAAGAAAGCTGACATTCTCAAAAACTTGAGCCAAATGGAAGTCGCTCAAAAAAAGAAAGAAGCCCCGAAGGCGGATTATCAGCAAGTGCTTATTTCTGGGTTGCGAGCACTTTCGAACTCGGCATCGCATTTCGAGCTTGCTCTGGAAAAAATTATCTCCAACGAAGAGTTGATAACCAAAAGCAACCAAACGCTTTTTTCAAAGTTGGCAGCAGCAATTCGAAAAGCATTTAACGTAAAAGAACCCGAAAAAGAAATCGTCATCGCAATTCAAGACCCTGCAACCCAAACGACAAAAAAAACGGTTATCAACTTGCCGTCTTTTAAAGCGGCTCTGGAACAAAAAATTCGTGTGTTTCAAAACATAAATTCAAATTCGCCGCAAATGAACGCAAAGCTCAGGCAAATACCCGAAAAGTCGCTTTACGATAATTTTGTAAAATACCTCAGCGAATGCAACTCGCTTGTGAATGAAATGTCTGGCTTAGACCAATACTACAAAACGGTTAAGCCCAACATTCGCAAAAAAATCAAAGGCATCAGAATCGAAATCACAACTATCACCAATTCGATTATCAATGCCAACCAATACAAAGCAGAGTACGCTGAACACATCGACTACGAGCAGCAAAAGAAGATTTTAGGTCTGTGATAATTGAGCTTTGTGTAACCTAAGCTTTTGATTAAACTTTTGGCAAAAAAAAGCAGTCTGAAATTAAATTTCAGACTGCACTAAATAACTTAAGCTAGATTATTCGACGGCGTAGCAGGCAACCCAATGCCCGTTAGCCTTTTTCTGAATCTGCGGAGCTTCTTCGTGGCAGATTGGCTTCGCATAAGGGCAGCGGTTTACAAATTTGCAACCAGGTGGCGTATTTATCTGTGAAGGAATTTCGCCTTGCATTGCAATTCGCTTTTTCATACCAGCTTTCGGGTCAGCCACAGGAATCGCAGACATTAAAGCACGCGTATACGGATGAAGCGGAACATCATAAATGCTCTCACTGTCAGCCAACTCAACGATGCAGCCCAAGTACATAACCGCAATTCTATCCGACATGTGCTTGACCATCGAAAGGTCGTGCGATATAAACATATACGTCAGCCCCATTTCATCTTTGAGCTTATTCAGCAGGTTGACAATCTGGGCTTGAACGGAAACGTCCAAAGCCGAAATAGGCTCATCGCACACGATAAACTCAGGTTCAACTGCCAACGACCGCGCAATACCGACACGCTGACGCTGTCCACCTGAAAGCTCGTGCGGATACCGCAATGCGTGCTCTTTGTTCAAGCCAACTTTTTCCAGTAAGTCATTGACACGCTTGCCAATCTCTTCCTTGCTAAATTTGAAATGAACACGCATACCTTCCGCAATAATTTCAGCAACCGTCAAACGCGGATCCAACGAAGCATATGGGTCTTGAAAAATATACTGAGCCCGCTTTTTATAATTTAGTGCTTCACTGCCTTTTAGTGTCGTGATATCGGTACCATCAAACAAAATCGAGCCACTCGTTGCCTTGTACATTCCCAAAACAGTTCTACCGCAAGTCGTTTTTCCGCAGCCTGACTCACCGACCACTCCCAAAGTTTCACCCTTGAAAATATCGAAATTCACGTGGTCAACAGCTTTTACCAATTTATTTCGTCCAACCTTAAAATACTTCGCGAGGTTGTTTACAGAAATCAATACTTTGTTTTCGTTACTCATTTTTCATCCCCTTGCGTAACGCATCCCAGTCATGCGTCCCCGACATCTCATGTTCAAGCCAGCACCAGCAATGATGAGTATCACTGTGCGTAGTTTTTTCGGGGTGTTGCATGCGGCAAATTTTCATTGCATAATCGCAGCGAGCGGCAAACGGGCAGCCCTCCAACGGTAAAAGCAAGTCGGGCGGCGTTCCCGCAAGCGACTTCAACGTCTCGCCGCGACTCGTCATGCTTGGAATTGACTGCAACAACGCCCAAGTGTATGGATGTCGTGACTGATAGAAAATTTCTTCCGTCGTTCCGTCTTCGATAATTTCACCGGCGTACATAACCTGAATTCGCTGTGCAAAGTTGGCGACAACGCCCAAGTCGTGCGTAACCAAAATAATCGCAGTATTCAACTTCGACTTCAAATCCTGCAACAAGTCCAAAATTTGAGCTTGAATAGTAACATCCAATGCAGTCGTCGGTTCGTCTGCAAGCAAAATCCGCGGATTACACGAAAGTGCAATAGCAATCATCGTTCGCTGACGCATTCCACCTGAAAGTTCGTGCGGATACGCTTTGAGACGCTCCTTCGCATTCGGAATTTGTACCAACTCAAGCAAACGAAGTGCTTCCGCCTCCGCAGCTTTTTTGTCAAGCTTTTTGTGGAGCATCAGTGCTTCGATAATCTGCTTGTCGATGCGCATCGTCGGGTTCAAACTTGTCATCGGGTCTTGAAACACCATCGAAATCTTGTCCCCGCGAAGCTCTGTCAACTCTTTGGTTGTCATCTTTGTGATATCTTTGTCGCCGAACATAATTTTCGACTCAGGCTTGATAACTGAATTTTCACGCGGTAAAAGCCGCATCAAAGCTTTTGCAGTAACACTTTTTCCGCAACCAGACTCACCGACAAAAGCAAGCGTTTCGCTCTCACCCAAGTGAAAACTTATGTTACGAACTGCCTTGACTTCACCCGCGTATGTATTAAATGAAACGCTGAGGTTTTCTACTTCTAAAACATTTTTCATATAGGCTCCTATTTTCTGAGCTTAGGATCTAAGGCATCACGCAAACCGTCACCCAAAAGGGTAAAACTCAACATAACCAACGCAATCATCAGCGATGGAAAAAACAGTTGATACGGATAGAACATAATGTTCAACTGAGCTTCCGAGCACATAATGCCCCACGAAGTCGCAGGCGGTGCAAGCCCGATACCCATGTAAGACAAAAACGATTCCGCAAAGATAAAACCAGGAACGTCAAAGCTCAAACTGACAATAACCACAGGCATAACGTTCGGTATAATGTGTCGCAAAATGATTTTCCACGTACTAACACCGAGTGTCCGTGCCGCAAGAACAAACTCCTGCGACTTAACTTTCAAAACTTCGCCTCGAACCAATCGAGCTGTTCCTGTCCATCCAGTGATTACCAACGCAAGGAGCAACGTCCGCAAACTTCGGTCTTTCAAACGAATTTGCAAAAGTATAACAATCAAGAGGTACGGTAAAGCCGACAGAATTTCGATAATGCGCATCATCACGGTGTCAGTCGTGCCGCCGACAAAGCCTGACACGCAACCGTACAAGATACCTACAACAGTAACCAAGACTGCCGAAACTAAACCGATAGCAAGCGATGTCCGCCCAGCCATCCAAACACGTGTAAATATATCGCGTCCAGCAGTGTCTGTACCAAACCAGTATGTAGCATTCGGTGTAATATCCTTTAGTTTGCCGTCAATTTTGTTGTACGAAAATCCACGAAGGTACGGCCCAATGATAACCATAACGGTTAAAGCAACAAGTAGGCAGAGTGCAAACATTGCGGCAGGGTTTTTCTTAAAGCGTCGCCACACATCCTGCCAGAAAGTTATTGAAGGGCGTGCAATCAATTCTGACTCTTCCTGACTTTTCGGGATATGGGTAAATAAATCTTTTGATAACTCCATAATATCTTCCTTAAAACATCTTAATCATTAGCTAACTTCACGCGCGGATCTGCAATTACATACATAATATCCGTCATAAGTTGAGCAACGATAAACAAAGCAGCAAAAAACATCGTCGTTCCAACAATCATCGGATAGTCACGGTCGCCAATTGAGTTTACAAAATACGCACCGAGACCAGGCACGGAAAATATTTTTTCGATAACGAACGAGCCGACAAAAATACCAGCGACCTGACCGCCTAAAAGAGTCAGCGACGGCGTTACAGCGTTTCTAAACACGTGTTTTCGGAACACGTTAAACTCGGAAACGCCTTTTGCCCGTGCGGTTAAAATATAGTCGGAACCGAGTACTTCCAAAACGGAACTTCGGACATATCGAGAATAAGTTGCCAACATACCGAAGGTCAAAGCCAAAACTGGCAAAACCTTGTACTTTTCCGCAGCCCCCCAACCACCTGTCGGACACAGTCTGATAACAACCGCAAAGAAATACTGCAAAACAGAAGCCAAAACAAAGCTCGGTAAGGTTGTACCTAAAATCGCCAGCGTGATAACCACGTAATCAGGCCACTTCCCGCGTTTTAACGCCGCAAGCATACCGAACACAGTTCCAAGCGTAAAACCTATGAACAGAGCCCTGCTTCCGACGCTTCCGCTGATAGGAGCTTTTTGCAGAATTGTTTTTCCGACACTGATTCCAGGATAGGTGATTGACTCGCCTAAGTCGCCTTTCGTAACAATATTTTTCAAAAACATCAAATATTGCTGAAATATCGGTTTATCCAAGCCGTATTTTTTCTCGAAATTCGCTCGAATTTCGGCTGGCAATGCTTTTTGAATGCGAGCAGTCAACGGATCACCAGGAACCGAGTGCATAAGGTAAAAAGTTGCTATAGAAATGATAAAAAGCGTTAGTATCATATAAACAACGCGTTTAACTATATAGCGTCCCATACTTTCCTCCTTCAAAGAAAGATTCTCATCGTTAACAGAGATGTTTTTTCGAGGGATTTGCCATTTGCACAAAAGCACAAAGAACCGCAGTGCAAAATATTCTCGATATTTCGCAACAATAAAAATCCCTCGTGATAAATAGTTTATCGGAAGCCGAAACAGCAAGCCGAGAAGCCCCGGCTTGCTTTTCAAGTTATCGACTATTTGCCTCGTGAAGAGGTGTCAATCGGCTGCCACCCCATCCAGTCAAAGAAGTTCGTTGCAGCATTCTTGACATAGCTTGCACGATAAGAATGTGAAACACGAGTTGTGATCGGAATGATAGCTGCATCCGTGTTAATCAAGATGTTTTCAGCTTTCATCAAAAGATCCGCACGCTCTTGAGCAATAGTAGACTTTTGAGCCTTTTCAATGAGGCTATCAAATTCTGTGTTCACCCATCCTGTCGGATATACCGCAACTTTGCTCCAGCATGTTTCCAAGAAGTTGCAAGGATCGTTAAAGTCGGCACTCCATGCCAATGCAGCAAGGTCATAATCGCCAGTTTTAATCATATTGATAAATTCGTTCCAGTCTTTGTTGTAAACATCAAATGTACAACCAATCTTTTCCTTCATCGTCTGCTGGATGTACTCTGCTTCGGTTCGTGACTTTTGGTCAACACCTGAAGCAATCCACTTGATTACCACATCTTCCGGTTTTTCATTCAATCCCAATTCTTTTAAGCCTTCTGCAAAGAGAGCTCGCGGGTCAGTAACTTCTGCAACCAACTTGCGTAACGGACCAGTTTCAATCGTGTTGAAAGTTAAACCTTGGCAAGTTATAGCAGGTGGCGTAAACCAATAAGCGGGCAAACCAATACCATCACGGCAAGTGTTGAGAAAGTCCTCGCGACTTAACGCGGCACTTATAGCACGGCGGATTTTCGCGTTACCCATGTACTTGGTCTTTGTGTTAATCATCCAGTAAACAGTGTCAGCATTAGCAATTTCAATGTGTGTCCACTTTGAAGAATCGGTGAATTTTGCCTGCCATTTCGGGTCTGTAACGCTTGCAAAATCGAGTTCGCCTGCCAACAAAGAGTTATAAACTGCGATTGTGTCGTTGATAACAGAGCACTTAACTCGCTCAATTTTTACGTTAGCTACGTTCCAATAGTTCGGATTGCGAACAAAGTTCATCACAGAGTTGACAGTCCAATCCTTGAGAATAAACGGTCCACACATCGGGCTTGTTTCAGGCGAGGTTGCGTAGGTACCACCATACTTTTCAACCCAATCCTTGCGCTGCGGGAAATAAGTTCTCTGCATTGCAGTATCCAAGAAATACGGAGTTGCAACGTTCAAAGTTAAAACCAGCGTTGAATCGTCTGGGGTTGCAACACCAAGCTCTTCAACTGGTTTTTCACCCGTTACAACTTGCTCACCGTTTACAAGCGGATACATAAAGTTTGCATACGGACAAGCTGTCGCAGGGGTTGCACTTCGGCGGATACCGTAAGCATAATCACTTGAAGTTACTTTTTGCCCGTCAGCCCACTGCATATCGCGGATTTTAAACGTGTAGACCAAACCGTCAGGACTTACAGTCCACTCGGAAGCACCAGCCGGCACAATGCTACTAACGCGACCGTCATAACGTACTAGTGGCTCAACGATATTCAAAAGAACCGTGTTTCCATACATGTCCGTTCCCTTTGAAGGGTCAAGGGTGTTCGGCTGTGCAGTCATAAACGTGTTCAAATAAACCTCATTGCTTTTTGCAGAGCCATTACCACTGCAAGAAACAAATGACACAACAGAAATAAATGCAATCATCAAGACTGCAAAAACCTTACAAATCTTTTTCATTACTGTTTTCCTCCATAACGAAAATTATAAGCTTTAGATATTCTATATCGATATAAAATATTTGTCAATAGTTTTTGCAATATTTTGTGAAATTAACTAAATTTTATGCTTTAAGTCAAAACCGCCACGGACACACGCCTCAAAACGCAATGCAATGATGTAACCCACAATGCTCGGCGTGAGGAGTTTTTAAGGCTCAGGCTTTTTCCCGCACTCAAAAGCTTTTTCGTGTTACACCGACAGCGTTAGGGCTTTACCTCAGCCATTCTTTAGTTTTAGTGAAAACTAAAGAATGTGAAAGTACGCAGGTCAATTTTCAATATCGATATTTTAATTATTGGAATTGACTTTCGAGTTTTCACAAAAATTACATTTTTGTGAAAACTCCGACGGCAACTTGTGTCAAAAAGCTTAGAAGAAAAGTCTTTAAGCTTTTGAGGAAGGCTTCGCCAATTTAGGTTTGACCTAAAAACTTTGAAACCTTCTGAAAAAACTTACGCGGCGTTCAACGCAAAAAAGCTCTCAATATTCAGTCAAGATTTTTCGATAATAGATGTGATAGTTATCGGAGTGATTTATGGAAGATCAAGCACAAGAGTTAAAAATGTTAATGCGTGAAAATTATACGGAGCACGTTATTCCACCGCAGAGAAAAACAAAAATCATCGCAATCACAAGTGGAAAGGGTGGAGTCGGCAAAACGAATATCGCGACTAACTTAGGCATAGCATACGCGAATATGGGCAAGAAAGTTATTGTTATCGATGCAGACCTTGGGCTGGCGAACGTCAACGTTATGCTGAATATAATTCCGCAATACAACTTGTACCACGTGATTAAACGCCAAAAAAGTATGTCCGATATTATCATTCCGACGAATTACGGAATTAAATTGATTGCAGGTGCGTCTGGTTTTTCCAAAATTGCTAATATGACGGAAGAAGAACGCTCGGCATTCATCAAGGAAATGTACACGCTCGCGGAAGCCGATATTATCATCATCGATACAAGTGCTGGCGTTTCCAAAAATGTTATTTCGTTTTTGGTTGCCGCTGACGAAGTAATCGTAGTTACAACAACCGAGCCAACGGCAATAACTGATGCATACGGCATCATTAAAATCATCGCCACAGAAGTAGACAACATCGATATTAACTTGAAGCTTATTGTAAACCGCGTCAGCAATTCAGGCGACGGTAAAAAAATCGCAGACCGCATGGTGCAAATTGCGTCGCAGTTTCTAAACTTAAAGATTGAGTATCTGGGCTTCATTTACAACGACAACGCAGTCGAGCAAGCCGTCTTAAAGCAAACACCATTTTATGTCAACGCCCCGAAGTCCAAAGCAAGTGCATGCATTCGGCACATCGTGTACCGCTTGGAAAAAACAGGATACGCCGAAAGCGGTGGCTTGGTCGGTTTTATCAAAAAGCTATTCGGACGCAAAACAGATTTATAGCATCTGCTGCGAAAAACAAAAAGCCACCTCGTGAAAACTATTCACGGAGTGGCTTTTTTTATATGCCAGTTCCAGCGAAAACTTCAATCGCCCAATTACGGTCGGTACAAATAATTGAAAAAGTCTGAGTCGGTCGACATAATTTTTTCGATATTAGGCAGCGTCTTTTTGTACGCTTCGAGACTTTTCCAAAAGCTGTAAAACGCAGGGTCTTTGTTGTAAGCTTCAGCGTAAATTGCAGCGGCTTCGGCATCAGCTTGACCGCGGATTGCTTCAGCTTTAGCATAGCTTCCCGAAAGAATGCTTTGCTTTTCGTTTTCAAGTTTACCCAAAATTTCCGCTTTTTTGCCTTCGCCAGTTGAACGGATTGTGCTTGCGATTTTATTTCGCTCGGTAATCATTCGCTTGAAAACAGATTCCTGCAATTCATCGGCATACTTGATGCCTTTGAAAATCACGTCGATGACCTCAATACCGAACACACTTAATTGTGCGTTCGCACGACTTTTCACATCGTCGGCAATTTCCTCTCGTCCTTTCGTGATATTAACGTAATCCTTTTGCTGCGTTTCAAAAAGCGAACTCGTGTCAATTTCATCCGTCTCAAGATTCAACTCTTCCTGCGAGTCAATTTTGTTGATAATGTTGGAACTTCGCACAATGCTGTCAAAGCTATTCACGGAAATTATGTCGCGGCACGACGCATCGGTAATATCCGCAATTTTCGAAAGAGCCGCTTCGTAACTACGCAGCGAGCGATAGAACTGTGCGACATCGGTTATCCGCCATCGCGTAGTTGTGTTCACCTCAATGAATTGATTTTCGCGCGTCGGAATTTTTTGCGTGTCGCCGTCAATGCGGAGAACTTTCATTGAAATCGACTGAACGTCATCCAACATCGGAACTCGCCAGTGCAAACCAGGTTCTCTTTCGACGGCGTGAATTTTTCCGAGTCGAGTAATGAGTGCTGCTTCATTTTCTTGCACCGTATAAAAAGGGTTCAAAAAAATAAAGCACAGAATAACAACGACAATGCAAGCAACAACGACAAACGATTTTTTATCAAATGTATTTTTCATAATTTTTCCTCATCTCCAAATATGTTATTGTGCTGCCTTCAAAACTTTTGCACCAAGTTCTTTAATCGGTAGCAGGTTATCGAGTGACTTGTCGATAAGCGTGATATTGTCGGCATTTGACAAAACGTCGCTCATGGTTTCAAGGTACAAACGGCGACGTGTGATTTGCGGACTTTTCACGTACTCCGCGTAAACTGCATTAAAGCGGGCAACATCACCTTTTGCGGTGTTCACGCGATTCGCGGCATAACCTTCCGCTTCCTGCAAAAGCCGCAAACCTTCACCCTTCGCTTTCGGTAACTCTTCATTGTAAACTTTCTGCCCCTCGTTGATGAGTCGATTCATATCCTGAATAGCAATGTTCACATCCTCGAAAGCCTCCTGCACCTGTCGCGGTGGCACAACGTTTTGCAACTGCACAGAAAGCACGGTGATGCCAAGCTTCAGTACACTAAACTGCTCATTCATCATTTCAGTTGAAAGGCGAGCAATGTTATTTCGCTCCGAGCCCATAATCGAAAAAATCGCACGGTCGCCAACAAGTGAATTCATCACCGCCTTCGACACATCGCGGATAGTTTTCGTTCGCTGGTCGGCAGCAACATTAAAAAGCCAAGCCTTTGCGTCAGTGATTTTATACTGCACAACCCATTCCACATTGATAATATTCAAGTCACCTGTCAGCATTTCAGATTCATTGACAAGGTCGTTTTCATACTGACTGCGGACACTCGACTGCTTTGTCCGAAAACCAAACTCCTCTTTCTGCACTGTTGTAACTTCAACACGATGCACCTTTTCGACAAAAGGAATCACAAACGACGCACCCGAAGGCAGCGTCCGCACATACTTTCCAAACTGCGTCACAATTCCCTCTTCAGTCGGCTCGATAACCACAAAACCCTTATATGCTAGCAAACCGCCCAGCACCAAAATCAAAATAATCTTTATTGCATTTGAAACTTTCATATCATCGTTATATCGAAAACAACCGAAAAGGTCAAGCCGAATTTCAATCCAACTCCTCTCAAATCTCGCATTTGTCATTTTTCACCAAAAGAAGGCGGCTGTGTTTCAAGCTTCACCTCGCGAATGTGTGAAAACTTTTTGCGAAAACTTGTTGCGAAAATTTTAAAAAATTTTCGCATTATTCTTCGCTTTTACATAGCTGTAAAGTTGCGTTGAGCTAGCGTTACCGCCCAAAGTAAAGTCCAAGCTCTGAGCACCACTGCTGGAACACGCTAATCAGCTTTTCGTTATCCGCGTGGTTTTTCACCGCTATGCGTATCCATTCCGCACGTGCCAATTCAGGCGTATGACTTTTTTCAAACGCTGAAAAAAAGCTGTTTGCTTTGCGCAAAATAATCCCGCGGCGTACAAAAAAGTCAAACGCTCGTTCCGCTGTACTTATCCGCAACCGCAGCAATATAAAATTCGCATCACTTTTCACAACTTGCACCGCGGGGCATTGTGCCAGTGCCGTTTGCAAAAAGGCACGTTCGGCTTTTATCAAAGCCTTTGTTTTCGCAATGTAATCGCTGTCCCGAAAAATCACCGAGCCAGCAATTTCAGCCGCAGCGTTCACGTGCCAGCTTAGCATTTTTGAGGAAACCTCTTCCGCGGTTTTCTCTGCCGCACATGCGTAAGCCAAACGCAAACCTGGCAAGCCGAAAAACTTTGTCGCCGCCCGAATAATCGCGAGGTTTTTGTATCCGTGCTTTTTGAAAAGCGAAATGCTATCGTATCCGAGTTCGGTAAACTCAACGAAAGTTTCATCGAGGAGAAGAAAGGCGTTTTTTTCTATCACCGCTTGATAGATACGCTCCAGTTGCTCGGCACCGATGGTGCGTCCTGTCGGATTATTTGGGTTTGTCAAAACCAACAAGCTTTTTTCCTGCAATGCATTTTTGATATTTTGCTCATCAAGCAAAAAACGCGTTTGATACAGTTGTGGCACAAATGTTATATTCTTTTTGTGAACGGCGGCTCGAATTTCATACTCCGAAAAGCATGGCGGACAAACGACAACCGAATCAAAGTCGCATATAAACGCATCGATGATTTCCATCGCACCGTTCCCGACGATAACTTCCTGCGGCTCGCAATGCAAATATTCCGCGGCAGCTTGCTTTAACTTTCGGTAATATCTATCAGGATACGCACATAGTGCCACCGAGTTTTCTGCGAGAGCTTGTTTTAACTCTGGCGGAAAACCCAGCGGGTTTATGTTACTGCTAAAATCGGTCAACTCGCCCGCAAACAAATCCCGATATGAAAGAACATCTCCGCCGTGTAACATTTCTTTAGCCGAATCGCCCGCGACTAACCTTCAAACTTGTCGAAATAGCCTTGGATAAAAACAAACGGCGTGCCTTTGTCGCCTGAGCCAGATGTCAAATCGCACAGTGAACCGATGAGGTCGGTCAACTGACGCGGCGTTGTGCCTTCGCTAAAAAGAGCATTCATATTTGTTTCGGCTTTCTTTTGATGCTCAGAAATATACGCCGCAATCTTTTTAGCTTGCTCCTCTCGTGGCAAATTTGGAAAAAGGTTATCAGCAATGTATTTCAGTTTAATTTCGTTCGGAGTGCCGCTCAAACCTTTTGTGTATGCAGGTGCAACAACTGGGTCGGCAAGCTCCCAAATTTTTCCAACTGGGTCACGAAATGCACCGTCGCCATAAATCATCACTTCAATCATCACGCCTGTTTTATCGAAAATAATTTTTTGAACTTTATCAACAATAGATTGACCATCTTC
This sequence comes from uncultured Treponema sp., assembly GCA_937890985.1. Taxonomy (GTDB): domain Bacteria; phylum Spirochaetota; class Spirochaetia; order Treponematales; family Treponemataceae; genus Treponema_B. The sequence goes on from CALAEM010000085.1 coordinate 19,596, forward strand.
TGGAAAAAGTTTCAAAGAATTGTCGGACGCTTTGTTTGAACCAAGCAAACCGTACTTTTTATTAAAACCACTTCCCAAAACCGATTCAGTCATAATATCATCAAGACCCAAAACTTTTTTTGCACCAGCTTTTTTCAAAACGGTTTTTGTGTGATTGCGACTATGAATATCGCAAGCCAAAACCGATGAAGCATACTTCAAACAATCTTTCGGATTGTTTGACAAAATAATAAATGAATCCTTATTGTGTGCCTTGATAATTTCGTTGTAACATTGCAAGTAATCGACACCAGTAAACCGATGGACGGTCGAACCAAACTTTGCATTGAACTCTTCTATAGTAAAGCTGTCCGTCAAAGGATTGTAGCCGCTATTTTCGAGAAGAGCGTAATCAATCAAATGATTTCCGACTTCATCTGCAGGATAACTCAAAAGGACAACCAGTTTTTTTCCAGTTTGTGCAATTCCTTCCAAGCATGGAGCGAAACGGTTTCGGCTCAAAATCGGAAACACCAGAGCAATTGTGTCATCCGCAAATTTCGCATTTATATCCGCAGCGATTTGTTCCATCGTTGCATAGTTGCCTTGAGCCCTTGCGACAACTGATTCCGTCAAGGCAAGAATGTCTTTGGTATGTAAAGTAATTCCTTCCGCCTTGACAGCCTTCAAAAGGGTTTCCGCTGCAACCGCGGCAACATCATCGCCCTTACTAATAATCGGGGCAATAAGCCCGCGTGAAATCGTTCCAAAAGTTTTCATACAATACTCCCGCTTATGCACACCAACAATACACATCGTTGTTGAAAAGCGTTTATATTTTAATCCTTTTTTTATAAAAGTCAATGGAAAATTGCAACTTCTTGTCACGCGGTGCGGTTCAGCAATGTACCTCCTGTACATTGCTGAACTCCGAGTTTGTATGAAAGCGTCTCAAAATACGCTTTGGATTTTGAGACGTTTTCAACCTCAAGTTTTGGGCTATGCCCAAAACTTATTGCAAATCAAAAACTCGGAGTTGCTTTTGTATACCACCGTCCGTGGCAGAACTGAAGTTTGCGTCCAAGGATGGACGCGGTATAAAAGCCACGATGTTTGTATTAAAACCGTACATACTGCACGGTTTTAATACAAACTCGCAGTTTACCAGCATACAAGGACGTATGCTGGTAAGCAGGATGGCAACCGAACGGTTGCCCGTGGATAAGCTCAGCCGTTTACAAACGCCACGATTTTTCGCAAAGCTTGATTTGATTCGACTATGGCGGTAAATAAAAATGTGCGATTGTAGACTTTTATTGAGTTTTCGTGTACATTAAATTTTGTAGAAAAAACTAAATGCTTATTTTTAATTGCCGATAATTGAATGACGGAGGATTTATGGCAGATAAAGACACATTAGGTTCGATGACGGATGATATGCCCGAAGAGTCAGCAGTAAAGGCGACGAAGAAGAGTTCGATTTTGCCAATAATTTTGAAATGGATTGCAATTGTTTTGGCAGCAGGTATTTTTGTTGTTGCGATAACGTTGATTACGGTTTCGATACGGGACAGAAGGGGCAAGGGTTACACGGACTATCCGACATCGCCTGAGTACCGCGATACAAGTGAAGTGTTGACATATTATACGAATATTAACCAGGTTACAACGAATGTTTCGGGGCAACCGCCAGCAAGCATTCAGGTAAAAGTAAACCTTGGTTACTCACAAGATGACAAAAATACACCGAGTGAAATCAGTGCAAGGTCGGTTGAAATTCAGGACTTTTTGCTCTTTTACTTCAAAGGAAAAACTTATGATGAGCTTTCCGATAATGCAGAAAGTGTTAAGATTGAAATTCGGAATTTAATCAATGACAACATTTTGACTAAGGGAAAAATCAAACGAGTTATGATAGACAAATACACTTTGTCTTTACAGGAATAGCACTATGACTGACATGCTTTCGCAAGACGAAATAGACCAGCTTTTAACGGCAATCAGCTCTGGTGATACGGAACCAGAAGATTTTAAGTCGATTAATGATAATCGCAAGATTAAGATTTACGACTTCAAGCGGCCGGATAAATTTTCAACCGAAGCGACTCGTACAATCAAAATGATGCACGAAACTTTTGCACGTCAAACAACGACGACGCTTTCGGCTCAGTTGAGAACGCTCGCTCATGTTCACGTGGCAACTGTTGAGCAATTAACTTATGAAGAGTTTATTCGTTCAATTCCTGCACCGACAACGCTCGCTCTCATCAATATGGATCCGTTGCCTGGAAGTGCTGTTTTGGAAATTGACCCGTCGATAACCTTTTCGATTATTGACCGACTATTTGGCGGCAAAGGTCAAAGTATAAAAATCCAGCGAGAGCTGACAGACATTGAGGGCTCTGTAATGGAAGGCATCATTGTCAAAATTTTAGCTAATATGCGTGAAGCATGGAACACTGTTATCGACTTGCGTCCGCGTCTCGGTACGATTGAAACAACACCGCAGTTCGCTCAAATTGTTCCGCCGAACGACATTGTTATTCTGGTTACGCTGGAAGTCAAAGTAGGCGATGAAGAAGGCATGATGAATTTTTGTTTGCCTTACGTTACTGTTGAGCCTGTTGTTTCAAAGCTTTCAACACAGTACTGGTTTACGTCAGTTCGCCGAAGCTCGACAACGCAGCATTTAGCCGTCTTGAAAGAAAAGTTAGCTGCCGTTGAAGTAGACGTAGCCGCTGAGGTAGGTAGTTTGGATATTTCGGTGTCAGATGTTCTTTCGCTTGGTGTCGGTGATATTATCCGTTTGCCGGGTGTGCAGGTTGGCGACCCTTTCACGCTTAGTATTGGCAATCGCAAAAAGTTTTATTGTCAGCCGGGCGTTGTCGGCAAACGTGTTGCAGTGCAGCTTTTGAGCAAAACTGAAGACATAACAGAAGAGGATTTTGAAAACCTATCGGAAGAGGGGGAAAATTATTATGAGTGATGGTTCAATTTCACAAGACGAAATCGATGCATTGTTGTCGGGTATGGATATGAGTCCAGCAGCCGCACCAGAAGCTGCCGCAACGAAAACAGATGCTACGGATTTCAAGAGTAAAGCATTTAAAACGTTTTTAGTAAATCCGAGCAAAGCCTTTGAAAAAAATCTCGCTTCCATGACAGGAAGTGAAGTGAAAGTTACAGCGACAACCTATTCAAATACCAACCGCGAAGCATTTATGCAAATTGTTCCGGAGCTTGTTGTTGCCTCGACTTGCGATTTTGCTTCTGGATTAAGTGGCGATCATTTGTTTATTATGTCTCACGAGATGGTTTCGAAGATTGTCGGGCTCGTAAATCATGAAGAAAAAGCGGACATTGATGATATGGCTCTTTCCGTTATAAGCGAAGTTATCGGGCAATGCTTGAACTCAGAAATCACCGAGTTTGACAGCATCGGTTTAAGTGGAGTTTCACATAATCCGCCTGAATCAATGAATATTCCGAAAGCGATGATTAGGCTTCCGCAGAAGTCATTTGCGAGCATTGCTTATGATATTGTGATAGACGGCAGTGCGTTCACATATTGGGAAGTTCTCAGCACCGAGGCTGCAACAAAAATTGCGGAAACGATTAACGGGCCTGAACCTAAACCAGCAAATGCCGAGCCTCCGAAAGCTGCTTCGGGGCAACCGAAAAATATGGGACAGCCGCAACAGGCACAATCGCAAGCTCAAGCTAATTTTACAGGAGGCATCAATATGAGCGATTTTGGTCAAATAAATGCAGGTATGCAATCACAAAATATTCAGAGTGCTGGTTCAAATCCAACCGTTCAGCCCGTCGCATATCCGCAACTTCAAAACTTTGACGGAAACGAAGGCAAAAACAACATCGGTTTGATTATGGATGTTTTGATGGAGCTCACCGTCGAATTGGGACGCACCAAAAAAACTGTCCGCGAAATTCTAGGAATGGGCGAAGGACACATTATTTCTCTGGACAAACTTGCAGGTGAAAGCGTCGATATTCTCGTGAACCACAAACCTATTGCAAAAGGCGAAGTCGTCGTTATCGAAGAAAATTTCGGTGTTCGCGTTACCGAAATTCTTTCGCCGACCGACCGAGCAAACAGCTTAACAAAATAGCACCCAATCGCAGAACCGGCGTTTGCAAAAATGCCGGTTTTCGCAATCAAAATCAACTCGCACCACAAATTGTGTGCCATCAAGTCGACTTTCGCACGTCTGCGTCGCGATATTCTTTCTCTTTTATTTATAGTCTTCTGTAAACGACAAAGCTCAGTAATATGTTGTGCCAAAAGCAAAATAGGCAGCTGTAACCTCAAGCGAATGTTCCCGAGCTTTTGTTTTAGCCTTGCGGCAAAAGATTCTCTTTCGGTGCAAACAAAAAAAGCGGAAAACGCAACAAGTGCAATTTTCCGCTTTTTGCTTAGTTACCGCTTATCGCTTACGCAATTAGAACGGTCGATCAGCGAGGTATTTGTATTCTTGCCAGCGTCGGCGTGCTGTCTTTTCGGCTTGAGCCAGCAATGCAGCAGCACGGTCAGGGTTGGCTGTCTTCAAGCTCTTGAAACGAACCTGATTGTACATAAAGTCAGCCAAATTGTAGTTCGGCTCTTTGCTGTCGAGCTGGAACGGGTTTTTGCCCTCATCGACAAGTCGCGGGTCAAATCGGTACAGAGGCCACAATCCGCACTCAACGGCATCCTTTTGGATTTGCATACCCTTAACCATATTGATACCGTGGTTGATACAATGGCTGTACGCAATCACCAAAGACGGACCGTTATAGCTTTCAGCTTCGCGGATTGCCTTGATTGCCTGATTCATATTGGCACCCATCGCAATTTGTGCAACGTAGATGTAACCGTAAGATATTGCCATCATACCAATGTCTTTTTTCGGCATGTCACGTCCGCCTGCGGCAAATTTTGCAACTGCACCAATCGGTGTTGCCTTTGACATCTGTCCACCTGTGTTGGAGTATACTTCCGTGTCCATCACCAAAATATTGATGTTTTTACCAGAAGCGAGTACGTGGTCAACACCGCCGTATCCAATGTCATAAGCCCAACCGTCACCACCAAATGCCCAAACCGAGCGTTTGATAAAGTGGTCTTTTAACGAAATCAGCTCTTTAGCAATCGGCTCATTCGATGAAGCGAGTTCCTTGACGAGAGCTTCAACCGTGCGTCGTGCGTCATCGATTTGTACATCGTCGTTTTGCGGATTGTTCAAAAGCTTTTCGATTGTGCTTGCAGCGATGCCTTTTGATTTTGCATTTGCAGCAACTTCGAGTGCATACTCGTGGAGTTTATCGCTGGTCAAACGCATACCGTATGCAAACTCGGCAGCATCTTCAAACAAAGAGTTTGACCATACTGGGCCGCGTCCGTCAGGACGTCGTGTATACGGAGTTGTCGGCAAGTTACCGCCGTAAATGGAAGAACAACCTGTTGCGTTTGCAATGACCATGCGGTCACCGAAAAGCTGAGTGAGTGTGCGAACATACGGTGTTTCACCGCATCCCGGACAAGCTCCCGAGAACTCAAACAGCGGCTGCTTCATTGCAATGCCTTTCGGAATGTTCAAATTGAGCTTTGCAGCATCGGGGTTTTCAATCTTAAAGAAGTGTTTCCAGTTTGCCGCCTCTGCTTCACGGTGCGTTACAAAGTCTTCCATGTTGATGGCTTTGACGTTCGGGTCTTCTTTTGACTTAGCAGGACACTGTGCAACACAAAGTCCGCAACCCGTGCAGTCTTCAACGGAAACCTGCACCGTAAACTTTGCACCTGTAAATTCTTTGCCCTTGTAATCGCATGAATGGAATGAAGCAGGTGCTCCGTTCAATTCTTTTGCATCATAGGCTTTCATACGAATTGCCGCATGAGGACAAACGAACGAACACTGTCCGCACTGGATACAAATATCAGACTTCCAGATTGGTACTTGCTCGGCAATAGCACGCTTTTCATACTGAGTTGTGCCTGTGGGGAATGTTCCGTCAATCGGCATATCGCTAACCTTGAGAACATCGCCTTCGTTGCTTGCCATTTTGCCCAAAACGTTTTTGACAAACTCAGGAGCATCATTAGTCATTGCTGCGTGGCGATGAGTTTTTGCAGTAACCGTCTTCGGATAATTGATTTCGTAAACGCCTTCGAGTGCCATATCGACTGTTACCATATTTTTCTTGACAACTTCGGCACCTTTTTTGCCGTATGTTTTTTCGATAAATTTTTTAATCAAGTCGATTGCTTGGGCTTGTGGCAAAATCTCGGAAATTTTGAAGAAAGCCGTTTGCATAACAATGTTAATACGCGTGCCCATTCCAGCTTTTCCTGCAATGTCCATTGCGTCGATAACAAAGAATCGTGCGTTTTTATCGATAATCTGCTTTTGCAGTTCTGCCGGCAAATGATCCCAAACTTCTTCCTTTTTGTAAGGTGCATTCAACAAGAAGATACCGCCATTTTTAAGCGGGCGAATCATATCGTATTTTTCGACGTAAGTGAATTTATGACATGCAATAAAGTCAGCGTGCGTAATCAAATACGGCTTTTGAATCGGTGTTTTTCCGAAACGCAAATGCGAAACAGTTAAACCGCCCGACTTTTTACTGTCGTACGAGAAGTAGCCTTGTACGTTGTTGTCGGTTGCTTCACCGATGATTTTGATTGAGCTTTTGTTTGCACCAACGGTACCGTCTGCACCCAAACCATAGAACAAAGCCTGATGCATATCTTTGTTTTCGAGCTGGAAAGTTTCATCAACCGGCAAACTCAAGTGCGTTACGTCGTCGTCGATACCAATCGTGAACGAATGGATTGCTTTTCCGTCAAGGCTGTCGAATACGGCTTTAACCATAGCGGGCGTAAATTCTTTTGAGCCCAAACCGTAACGTCCACCAACCACAAGCGGATAACCGCTAAACGGTGCTTTTCCAGCGGCTTGCATTTCGCCGATAGCAGTGCGTACATCCAAATAAAGCGGTTCGCCCAAAGCACCCGGCTCTTTTGTTCGGTCAAGCACAGCGATTTTCTTGACTGTTTTCGGCAATGCTGAAACAAAGGCACTTGCGTCGAATGGTCGGAAAAGGTGAACTTTCAAAACGCCGTACTTTCCGCCCTTTGCATTCAAGTAATTGACGGTTTCTTCAACAGTTTCACAACCTGAGCCCATGAGAATGATAACCGACTCTGCATCTTTTACACCGACATAATCAAACAGGTGATATTGACGACCAGTTAATTTTGCGAATTTGTCCATGCACTTTTGCACAATTGCTGGAGTTGCAGTGTAAAGTTTATTTCTTGTTTCGAGACTCTGGAAATAAGTGTCGGGGTTTTGAGCCGTTCCGCGAATTTCCGAATCTTCTGGAGTTAAACCTAAATTTCGGTGTTGTCGGACAAAATTGTCGTCAATTAACTGACGCATCACATCCTGCGATACCTCATCGATTTTCTGAATTTCATGCGAAGTTCTGAATCCGTCAAAGAAGTGCAAAAATGGCACGCGTGACTCAAGTGTCGCTGCGTGTGCAATAACTGCCAAGTCCATTACTTCCTGAACGCTATTTGAAGCGAGTAAAGCCCAACCGATTTGACGGCACGCCATAACGTCTTGGTGATCGCCGAAAATCGAAAGTGCACTGCTTGCCAGTGCTCGAGCGGCGACATGAAAAACAGTACTGGTTGCTTCACCTGCGATTTTATACATGTTCGGAATCATCAACAGCAAGCCTTGTGAAGCGGTAAACGTTGTTGAAAGCGCTCCCGTTGTTAAAGCTCCGTGTACAGCACCGGCAGCACCCGCTTCCGATTGCATTTCAACAACTTTCGGGACAGTTCCCCAAATGTTTTTCTTGCCCTTTGCCGAATATTCATCAGCAACTTCACCCATCGGACTAGACGGCGTAATCGGATAAATCGCAATCACTTCGCTTAAAGCGTGTGCGACATGCCCTGCAGCCGTGTTAGCATCGATAATAACCAGATTTTTCTCTGACATAAATACCTTCCTCGATAATTTAAGCTACCGCTATTATAAACCTATGCAGATATTTTTTCAAGTATCTTTTTATATTTATTTTATTTCGATATATTATTATCGAGATGTAATAGAAGCTCGATTAACTCCGATGAGCTAGACAGAAAGGTTGTCCCTCACCGAAAAACATACAGCACCGTTTCCAGCTTTCCATACTTTACCGCATGCTCGCGAAATCTCTGCCCTTTGAGAACTTCCCGCACAGTGTCTGGAAATTCCGTCTTGTTGGTTATAAAAGCTTTTTGCCAACGCGGAAATTCCTGCACAGCGTCTGCGATTTTACGATACACGTCCAGGGCTTCCGCCTCATCGCCAAGCCGTTCCCCATAAGGCGGATTCCCCAAAAGCACGCCCTCCGCATACGGTGCGGCAATTTCGGCAATGTCCGCCTGCACAAAATCTGGACGCGTAAGTTTATCGTTTCGTCCGAATCGCCGCATAACCGCTTCCGTCAACGCACAAGCATTTTCCGCGTTTGCTTGCGAAAGCGAAACTGCATTCTCGTCAATGTCCGAACCCGTTATGCGGATTACGTTCCCCGTTTGAATTTCGTCAGCCGCTTTCGCTTTTTCGGCTTGAAGCAATTCCCGAAATTCAGCTCCCCGAAAAAGTGCAAACTTTTGAAAATCAAACTCTTCACGCAAAAAACCTGGTGCGACATTGTGAGCATAAAGAATCGCCTCGATAGGAATCGTCCCCGAGCCGCAAAAAGGGTCGTGCAGGGGCATCTTCCGCTTCCACATCATCAGCTGCAAAAGCAAAGCCGCCGCAGTTTCCCGAATCGGTGCGATACCGCCCGACAAGCGATAACCACGTTTGTGAAGTGGCTCGCCCGACGTGTCCAACACAACCGAAGCAACATCGTTATCCAGATAAATCCGCACTGAAAAAGTGTCGCCCGTTTCGCACATTGTATTCACGTGCCAAGCCTTGCACAAAGTCGTATAAATCGCCTTTGCCGCCACACTCTGAATCGCCCGCTCTGAAGCCAACTTCGACTTCGCCGAACTCACCTTTTCCACGACAACCTTCGAGTCCTCACAAAAAAACTGCGTCCAATCAACCGCCCCAACACCCTCAAATAAGTCATCAAAATCCTCACAACGAAACTTCGCAATCACCAGCCCAATTCTGTCCGCAAGTCGCAGTTTGAGGTTTGCCTTAATAATACTTTTCACCAAAGCATAGTCCCGCGAACTTACGTTCGTACTTGTGCCAGAGCTTAAACAGACTTCCGCTTTTGCTTTTTCTCCAGTGTCGTTTTTTGCACTCGGTGCATCAGTCGTTTTTACGCCCAAGTTTTCCGCCGCAATATTTGCCTGCGCAAAGTTTTTAATTAAAATACTTCGCCGCGGTCTAGCTTGTGTTTGGGCTTTCCTCGAATATTGCTCTTGCGTGGCAGTTTCCGTTGATGCTGCCTCCTTAAAAAAAAGCCTGCCCGGGAACTTTTCGCTGAGTACAAAGCCGTTTAGTTTTAGCTCGTTGTTAAAAGCAACTTCAGCTCCAATCGGACAAAGCCCTAAAAATTCGTTGTAGGTTCGCATTGTTGTTTCCTTAAAAATCGTGTAATGTGTTTTGCGTCGGCTTTTTAAAATGTAAAGCGTTGTTTATTGTCGCTAGATTTTTATTGCACCAAATACGCAATTAACCCGACAAGGATATACTACTCGCGGTATTTTTACAAGGGTACGACTCTCACTTTCTGACGACACGATTGTGCTTTAGTGCGAAAAACGCAACGATTATGTTTACGGCTTATTGAGAAAGTGCAAACGATTTCGTATAATCAACCTATGCTCGCAAATCGTTCATACAGTCGATTTAATGCCATACTCTTTTTAACTTTGCTCGCACTTTTTGCAATTCCGCCCTTGTTTATTTATGAGAAAAAAGCACCTTCAGAATTATTTGCCGCAGTTCCGATGCATTTTGTTCTGGTGCGGCTCTTTTTTTCTGCTATTTACGAAGAAGCTTTTTACCGAGTTTATCTCCCTGCCGCCACCGCTAATTTTTTAGTTTATGCAACGGCACCAAAGCGGCAAGTGGCGGAAATCGTTGCAGAGTTAGGTGTGCTATTTTTGTTTGCATTTGCTCACCGCTATTTGGGCTGGGGTGCGGTTTTGTATGCAGCGGTGGCACATTGTATTCTGCGATGGATATTCCGCTTGCTGAAAAAAAAGTCGCTTGCATTTGCCTTGATTTTTGCACTGCATGCAGCAAATAACTTGATAGTGTATTTTTTGAGTATGCCGCTTTTGCCAAAAGTTTAGCCTGGACAAATTGCACCGTGTGTCTGTGCAGTTTTAAACCTTAAGCTTTGGGAAGCTTTGTGCGTAGTCCAAAACGTTCTGCAAATACGTTAACTCCGAGTTTTTGCTTTTCAAAAACTCGGCATGGCTTTTGTACACCGTCGTCCTTGCCACCACCGCCACGGATGGCGGGTAGATAAAGCAATAACGAGTTTTCACAAAATGTTGTTTTTGTGAAAACTCGCAAGGTAATGGGCAACAAGGACGTTGCCCATTACCTTGCTTTTAGCGTATTCCTAAAAAGCATTGGTAAATGATGGACGCATTAAAATCCTTGCAAGGATTTTAATGCGTCCCGTGGATAAGTATTCGGTTAATGAAGACAAATGGCAGTTACTTTTTGATGTGAACTTTAGGTTCGGTCGGAATCGAAAAGCCTGGGATAAATTTATCAATCGGAATAATTGTGAACAGCAACAAGCTGGAAACTGCAATTATTGCAAGGTAGTTTTGTTTAATCAAATCAATCTGGTTGAAAACCTGCAATGGATAAACTGTCGTCGCAACTCCGACAAAATAGCTGAGGTACACGTGCCACGGAATCAGCTGACTGCCGAACACGCCCAACGCCGAGGAAAAAGTCGCATTGCGCAGTCGAATGCGGTACATATCTTTTTCGTCACCTTCAATATTTTCATCGGTTATGTCTTTGATGATTGGTCCCATTGTGGTAATTTGTGCCATTTCGTCGGCAAGGGCTGCATTGCCCAGAAGCGAAATAGCCCCGTTCCAAAAAAGAAGCTGGCGGACATTTTTCGAGATATACACGCTAATATCAGCGAGCGGTTTAAAGGCGTTCATTTTGCGCATTACGCCGCCGAAGGCAGCGACCCACATCATCATCGCAATAACCCAGCTACCCGCGTCGGCAAAACCGTTGTACATTAAATCTAAGCACGTACTGACGCTTGTTACTGTGCCAGCAAAAGCCCCCAAAATAAAGCACGAGACTAATCCGAGTACCAAACAAATAACGGTCGAAATTCCTTTCAGTGCCGTCGTGATAACCACTATCATCGGTATAACCATGTACAACGGAACTCCTTGCTTCACCTGATTGAGCAGGTTCACAGCAGCAGGCTTGTCAGACCGAAGCTTTTCCCACACCTCGGCAGGGATTGCATCAATCGCAGCATGCGGATTAACGGAGCCAGTTGGCAGTGACAAACTCGCGATTAAAAAAAGCACTGACGACACAACCAAAACAAAGAGCGACCATGCACCTTGACTTTTCATGCGGTCAGTTATTTCTACTTTGTGAATTGCCGAGCTGACTACGGTTACGTCTGAAATCAAACCGAGATTGTCACCGAAGCAGGAGCCGCCTGCAACTGCACAGAGGGACAATAAAACATTGCCACCGAGGATATGTGTTAGCCATAAAAATATCGGAGCACAGGCAGCGAATGTTCCCCACGAGCTTCCAGTTGCAACAGAAAGGCAGCTTGAAATCAAAAGCGAAATAACAGCAACGGTTCGTGCAGAAAGTCCGACTTTCATGCTGATGTTGATGATAGCCGCACCGACACCTGTGTACATAAAGCTGTCAGCCAAAGCGTATGCAAGCATCAAAATAAAAAACACGATTTGCATTTCTTTGACGTTTGCAACGGCGGCATCGAGTATGTCAGCGAATTTAAATTTTTCGGTTAGCATCGCGACAATAAATGCGTAGCATGTCGCAATCGGTGCAATGATTAAAATGTTCAGTTTAATTCCAGTCATTTCCGAAAGTACGCTTATGTTGGAAATAATCATTAATGATGCCAACAAAAAAATCGGTGAAAGTTTAAATAAGGACTTAAAAAAATTTTTCACGAAAACTCCATTGTGCAATATTTGCTGATTGGAGATTTTATAAGATAAAAATTTTTTATTCAAGAGCTCGAAAAAAATAATTAAATACTTGACAAATTTGTATAAATCACGCAAAATCACGGGCAAGGTTTTATATATGAAAGCAATACATAACATAATGGAAGATTTAGTTTTTACCGCCGTGAATAAATTTTATGATGAATTTAATAACCAAAAGCCAAATTGGTTAGAATGCACGTGTCCGCAATGCCGATTTGATACAATGTGTTATGTGTTGAATAGAGTGCATCCTCGTTACATAAAGTCAGGACGCGGGTTGGCTCATTTTATACAGCCGGCTGATTTAAACCATGAACAGTTGCTCGCGGATATTGCGGCGTTGACTGTTGAAGGTGCAAAGCAAGTCGCAAAAAATCGTCGCCCGCACGATCACGAGCAGGAAAGCGTAAATTCGCCTGTGTTCAATTTTCCCGCTATCACTGGAAGAATCTTGGATGGTAAAACATTCGTGCCAGTCAGTAATATCGATGTTTGCTTGAAAATTGCAAACACGCCTGTCGAGCAGATAAACGGATTGTGGGCGAATCCTTATACCATATCGGAAAAAACTGCTGGCACTTTTACTTTTTTGCCAAAATACGTGAAAGCAACGGACGCAGGACTCAACGAAGTGTTTCCGTTTTCGATTGTTGTCGATGCATCAGGATACGAGCCCATTAACTACTATTTTAAAGTCGGAGTTCAAAGCTCAGCATATCCGCAAACAGAAGTGTCAATGCAAAATTGCTTTAAGCTACCAGACTTGTTTTTATTTTAGTATGGCAAATACGATTTAACTTCACACACAAAACAAAAGATATTTATTTCCAGTTGATTTCTTCTGGAACATCTTGCGCAAGGTTTTCTTGGATAAAGACGTCGATGTTATCAAAGCCGATTAGCTTTTTCAAGAAAAAAGTTTTATCGGCATATTTTATGTCGGAAGGCACGTTCTGCCCAGTTGTCATATAAGCAATCGGCACATTGCTTTTATCCAAGGCACTAATCAAACCACCAAAGTATGAGGCCTCATCCGTCTTGGTGATAACCAGCGAGCAGTACGGAAAATCTGCGTACGCTTTCATTATGCGGTCAATGTCTGCGTACTGCGTCGAAGCATTCAGCGTCAAAAAAAACCGCACTTTGGTAGCAACATCCGAAAAGAATTCCGCCATTTCGTTTATTTTCGGCATATCGTTTGGACTCCTGCCTGTCGTGTCAATCAACACAACATCGAAGTTTTTTTTGCTTTCATCAATCGCTTTACTGAGTTCTTCGGCACTTGTAACGACAGTTAACGGAATATGCATATAGCGACAATATCTGTCGATTTGCTCCCAACCGCCAATTCGGTAATTATCGATTGTGATGGCACAAACGCTTATCTTTTTCGAATATTTTTTTGCCAATGCTAAAAAATAATACGCACATAGCTTTGCCACGGTTGTTGTTTTTCCGACACCAGTCGGACCGACTAAACTAAAAACCAAACCGAGTGGCTTTCCGTTGCCACCTTCAGGCAACTCTTCAAACGTCGTCGTTTTAATCGACTGTGCAATTCGCTCAAGTGCAAATTTTTGAATCAATGCGAAATCGTTCACTTGCTCCAGAGAAATACGCCGACTGACAAAACTAATTACTTCCCGCGTGTACTCAGGCGAAAACGCGTTCCCTTCCAAAATTGAGCGTAGCCGCTTAATGGTCGGCTTTTCGTACGCAACCTCGCCAGTAACGAGCTGCCCGACTCTATCAGCTAACGTCGACATTCCAGCCTGAAGCATCGCAAGTGCGTCTGCCTGCTCCTGTTGCAAGTTAGCGTTATCGGTTTGCAAATAAATCGGCTCGTTGGTATAAGGCGATATATTCGTTCCGTTCGGCGGGACTTGTTGCGACAAAGGCAAAAGTTTCCGTTTTTCTTTTGTGTTTAACTCATCGATTTTCGAAATAGCCGCCTTTGAAAGCTGCTTCGTGCGCATTTTAAGTTCAGCATTTTCATTGCGTAAAAAAGTTATTTCAACCGCATCTTTGCGAAAAAGTCCCAAAAAATACGATTTTTCTACGTTTTTAGTTGCAATGAGCGTAACGTTCTCTTTTCCGTATTTATCAAAAATTTTCTTTTTGCAACCGTCAATCGTGTCACCGGTTTCTATATAAACACCCATTTGCATAACAGAAAAATCACAATCCTAAAGTTAAAAATACTGCTCTAAAAAGCCTCTCATTATACACACTATTTACAAAAAATACAAGTATTCAATGGCATTTACCACAGAAATTGATGTTGACTAACAGCGTACAAGGATGTACGATGTTGTCTAAACCGCCAAGGATGGAGGTGTACATAAGCATCACCGAGATTTGTGCTATGAACAAATCTCGATGGTCAACAGCGTACAAGGATGTACGATGTTGTCTAAACCTCCAAGGATGGAGGTGTACATAAGCATCACCGAGATTTGTGCTATGAACAAATCTC
>CALAEM010000086.1 GCA_937890985.1 uncultured Treponema sp.
CTAAGCCGATACGGAACAGCGGGGACTTCTCGCACTCCACGTGTGAGAAGTCCCCCTCAGTCGAGTATCGCTAAAACCGCTCGATTTTAGAGCTATCCCGTAATATAACGATAAAAAAGAAGCCGCTTGCTTCCAGTTGGAAGTAAGCGGCTTTGTTATGAAAGGGGCTGTAAAAATTTTGCAGCTCCTTTTTTATACGAACGACTCATTGAGCCGCTCGGTTATAGAAAAATTTGTGAATTTTTGATATAGCAAAATTATTATAGCAGGCAATAGCAACTTACATGCTTCAAGAGCAGACAAGAGTGATGAATTTTATACGCAACTTTCTCTTGTAAAAAATGGATTAAACCATTACAAGAAGGATTTTGAAGGCAAAACTATCCTTTGTAACTGTGATGAGCCATACGAAAGTAAATGAAATTAAAGAGATAATATCAATAATTAAAATTATACAGAGCAAAGGTTTTTAAATTTCATTTATCTTCCTTCACCGCGCCAGTAGCATGTGCGCATAACAGGCGGCGGATAAGCTGCAAGAAGCGAGAAGAAAGCCGTTAGCTTAATCCTCATGTTGGGCGGCGCTGTGCGCCGGACGACAGGCGGATGTTCCGCCGCCCGTTGAACGGACGCGCAGCGTCCGTTCAACATTCGCTTAACCTGCATTTGCGGCTCGTCCGCAATGTCAGGTTGAAGCGGGTGTTAGGTTTTATATTTCTTCAATCACGAATTTAACTAATTTCTTATGCCGTTTATTAATAATGGTCTTTTTCCATATCTCTACCTCCTTGTTATAAATTTATTATGGTAAACAGTTGTTTTTTACCGCTTTGAGTAACTGCCATGTTATTCCTATACACAATTATGAAAAGTATCACCGATACGAAAAACGAAAAAAGATACAATGGTGTAAATAAACTTGTTCTTTTTACAAAAGTACTATAAAGAAGCATTGCAATGGGTGATGAAAGTTGTATTAAAATCGTATTAAAAGCAAAGAATCGTCCCATGAATGTTGGTTCAAGTATTCGCTGATACAGAGTCGTTACATAAACGTTGAAAATACCCATTGATAAACCTGACAAAATTGCCACAAAAATAATAAGAGCCAGAAAAAAATAAAAATTTGATAAAATGAGCACTGTTGGCAAAAATGAAAAATATAAGAACATAGCAAAAAAAGAAACCATTTGAAAAAGAACTGCTAATGGAAGATTATATTTTTTTTCGTTTCCCGCAAAAATCCCGCCAAGAACACTTCCAATCCCAATAGTAAAGATAGTAATGGTTGAAATTGCCGATAAAAAGCTTTTTTCCGATTTTAAAAATAAAAAAATTGAATTTGAGATAATAAGGAGATTTTCTGAAAAAACAAATTTATATTGGTGTGTTAAAATATTTGAAAAAATTGGGACTGAGATAAAATTTGATAAAGCCGCAACTAACGCTAATAGAAGCACTATCCTATTTGAAAATACATATTTGTATCCATCAAGGATGTTTTGCAGTTTTGATTTTTTTCCAGTATCTTGTTTAAGAGGTTTAAATTCATAATAAATAAGCACTTCAGAGAGAGCTGAAACAAAAAAAGTACAGGCATTAATTATTGTACAAACGAAAGGCCCAAATAACATAACAAGACCACCTGCAAAAAGTACTGCAAGGGTTGAGATAATCGTTCTTGATACTTCCAAAAGGGAATTTATTTTCCCCAACTTTTCGCTTGGTATTATTTCAGGTAAAATAGCCCTACTTGCTGGTTTAAATAAAGAAAGACACAGCCCTGTCATAATATTTACTATCGAAAATAATATAATTTTTATTTGAAAATCCAATGGACTTGCCATTGTAATTAAAAGAACAACATATAGAAGACCTTGTATAAAATCAGTAATATATAATACTTTTTTTTTGTTTATGGAATCAACAATGCTTCCTGAAAAAAAAGAGAAAAAAATTCTGCTGAATTTATTAATTGAAAAAACAATAGCAAAGCTTAATGGGCTATCTGTTTGCATGGCAACCCAGATAGGAATAGCCATACCCCCAATTTCATCCCCAATAAGGGACGTTATAGTACCAAAAAAAACTAAAAAAGCATTCTTCTTGTATTTATCTATTTCTTTCATAATAACCTACTTACCTCTTGACTTCTAGCGTATTATCACTACTACACCTTGTTTATATCAACCAATTCAAACCTGAAATTAACAACCCCTATATATCCATTAAATATTAAATTTTTAACTTTGTCAAGTTCCTTTGTGTGTAGTTTTTCAACAATCACACAATTATCCTTTTTCTATTTTCGCGCCGATAGGCGTCCACATAACATCCGCTTAACCTGCATTGCCGCAAAGGCAATGTCAGGTTGA
Organism: uncultured Treponema sp.; assembly: GCA_937890985.1. Taxonomy (GTDB): domain Bacteria; phylum Spirochaetota; class Spirochaetia; order Treponematales; family Treponemataceae; genus Treponema_B. Next base: position 2,376 of record CALAEM010000086.1, read on the forward strand.
AGCGGGTGTTAGGTTGATTTTTTCTCTATCAAACATAGTAGAAAGCATATCGATTTGAACAGATTCATCGAAATAATTACTGTCAAAACCTTGTATTTCTATTGCCCCTATATACGTTTCAACATCATATTCACTGACTATTTCGTCCAGAAACAAATATGCAATTTGGCTATAAATTGCGTTTTCCGATTCGGTATATCCATTCAAGAAAAGTAATATTCCTATTTTAGTTTTGTCATCATCTTTAAATAATCGAAACCTGATTTCTTCCGGGCTTACCGTCTTTTCCTGAAACTGAATTGTATGTATCGCATCACGCCGCGGCCGAAATTTGGTAAATACCCATTCCTTTAAGTCCGGTTTTAGCGAATATAATTTTTCGACTGCCGGAAATGAAGACTTTATCCCGCCGGCACTTATTATAAATTCTCTTTTACCGTTTTGTACAGGACCGAATTCAAAAGTTAAGTCTTGATTTATTTTATTCAACTGAAAAGAAAGTTCATTAAATAGTGTTTCTTGTTCATTTTCAAAATGAAACAATCGTGATGACTTCTTTACAAACCAAGTCCAAAATACTGCTTCTTTATTTTTAGCATTAAAACAAGAAAATAAACCCATAATTGATACTCCTCGTATGCATAGTTGCTATATGAACCTCATTCAAATTTTATTTCTTCAAAATTATTTTCACTAATTACTATCGTACCATCCGGTAACATAAAAACAACTTCATCCCAATAATTTTTATCGCCTTGATGTTCTTTCGTTACATATATAAAAAAAATAATCCATTTTCCGTTATTCTCGTCAAGCGGATGTATTTCATACGACGAATAATAGAGTGTTCTTGCATATTTTTGATTGTATAATTCTTTTATATAATAATCTGCAATCTCATTTAATTTTTCTTTTTCAATATATTCATTTAAATTCTTTTCAGTAAAATTACTTTGAATATCAAGAAGTTCCCGACCGATTTGCCACGTACAAGAATATTGTTCCGGCGTTTCAGTTGATGTAATTCCGCTAATAAATTTCAAGTTTTTCCTAGAATAATTTGCTTGATATAACCGAATATCCCTGCCATTTACTTTTATTATTTTTTCCCGATATAGAGGGAATACATCATCTTGCATAAGAGCTGTCTCTTTTTTATTTAATTCAAAATAATCAGTTCCGTTTCGTACACAGAAAGATGTATGTAAACTATTCAATAAAACCAATACAAAAAATAATTTTTTTTTCATTTTTCTCTCCTATAAATTATTTATTTCTGTTTTCCATTATTCGAGAATACCGTCATACTCTGCCATGAATTTTTACCGGCACTTTCGATTATATCATTTTTCCATCCCCGCACGAATAAAAATAATAAAACCAATACTAAAAATTATAATCTTTCATTTTCATCTCATTTCTCCATAGTGCCGGTATGCTATTAAACTTTTAACATTTTTCCTCCAAGTGCTCCAATGAGAGCGTCAGCCTACCTACCGCTTAACCTGCATTTGCGGCTCGTCCGCAATGTCAGGTTGAAGCGGGTGTTATACGCTATTCGTTCTTTTTTCTTCTCCAAACAAAACACGAACAAAATCTCTTCTTGAATACAAAATCCTTACAATTCTTATAACTTCGTCTTCAATTCTATAAAATATTGAATAATTATTTGCAAGCACAAACTTATAATCTGTAGGAAATGAAACATATTTTTCCACAGGAATCCCTACATTTGGAAAAGCCGTTAAATTTTCATAAGTTTCTATAATTTTTGAAATGGTATTATGTGCTGCTATGGGATTTTGAAGTTCATTCTCTATATAATCTTTGATTTCAAGTAAATCTGCTGCCGCTTGCGGAGCAACCTTTATCTCAAACATCAAAGTCCTGCCATTTTTCTGACTTCAGTTGTATCCAGCCATCCGTTTTGCAAAGCAGATTCTTCGCCTTTCTTCAATTCAGAAAAAAGAGTTTGCGTAGCCGTCAATTTTTCGTAATCTCTTATAGAAATCACCGCATAACACCCCCTGCCATTTTTAGTAAGAAAAACCGGCGATTCATCAGCAACATCCTGCAAAACTTCATTATAATTACGCAAATCCGAAACAGGTTTTATAGCAATCATACTCACCTCTAATATTCGTAATATTTTACGAAATAAGTATCTTAAAATACTTATCAAATGTCAAGTACTTAACCGCACATACTAATACAAAGGAATTTCGCCCTCATATCGTTCAGCTTTTTCCAGCAGAGGACCTTTTACCCCCATCGTAAACGCAATATCACTGCTTCGTATCGAAAGAAGTTGCATTTTCGATTTTATTTTCAAGAAATTCATCATATTCTTTGATAAAACCAGCTGTCCTTCTTTTGAAATGTTTGTCCAACAATAATAACGACCTTTATATGCTATGAACTCACCATTTTCAGAAGAATAATTATCCAGCTGAGGAATATCGGTAAGAATATGTGCAAGTTTTGAAAGCTTTAAAAGCCCCTTTCTCGTTACGCAAAAACCGCCAGTGCTTTTGCTCCCTGTACATAAATATACTTTTCCTTCGGAACACATATCATATTCTTCGATTGCCTGCGGCGGAAGTTGAATACATCCAGCATATTTTATAATTGATTTTCCAAATATAAATTTTCCGCCTTTATTCATTTGTGGCATTTTTTCATCTCCAAAAATACAGCTCAAACAGTGCCGAAGGCATCCGTATAACACTCGCTTAACCCGCATTTGTGGCTTTGCCGATGCATAGCAGCGGCAAAGTTGGCGCGAAAGTTGCATAAAAAGGGAGCCGCAGGCGACCGCTCAAGCAACTTTCGTGACAAAAC
>CALAEM010000087.1 GCA_937890985.1 uncultured Treponema sp.
TTTGAAATCAACAGTAACGTTAATGCAATTAAAATAAAATTTTTTTTCATTTTCTTCTCCCTGTGGCGAAGCCATTAACCTAACACCCGCTTAACCTGCAAATGGGCGTAGCCCCGTTTGTCAGGTTGAAGCGGGTGTTAGATGCCTGTTTCATATTAATGCTAATAATTCTTGGGTAAAATCCCTACTCCTAACTGCTTCTTTTGAACTTATTTGTAATTGTTTTCGTTTGCTACAGATGAGGTCAATCGCTGATGTGATTTCATTTTCCAACCAAGTATTATCATTTGTTTTTAAAATTAATCCATCATACTTTAAGTTGCTATTTAACAGCTTCTTACTTCTAGTAAAAATGACAAATGCAATATGATAACGGTATGCTTTATGCAATTCTATATAAGTGTGGCGTCTATAATATTGATCGATACGATTGACTAACAAAGCGGAATAATAATAGTCATGCAAGTCTGTATTATCGGTAAATAGTCTTTCTTTGTTGCTATCTAATAGTTCTCCAAAATAGCGATGAGTACTTTGAGGTTGCACAAGAAATGTTGCAACATAAGATTTAATTTGAGCAGCAAGTGAAATAACTTGCCATGGTTTTACTTTTGTATTTCCGACATATTCTTTTGAACGTCTTTCATAATAAATTGCTGGTGTTATGGCTGTTGATTTTGCTTTATAATATTCTTGTAAATCACGGTGAAATGGTTTTATTGATTCGAAAGCCTCATCTTTTACCTCAGTTTGTCGATTGGTTGCTCTTATTATCTGATTAGTAACTTCCTGATCATCTGTTTCAATTATTTTAACAATGATATTAGTATCGCAAGAAATAAAATCTTTATTTTTAAATAAAACATTGCTTGTTTGACAGCCGTTTACAATTTGAAAATCAGTTAGCTTAATTTTTGTACCGGCTCGATCTACTTTTTTTGAAATAATTGTTATTCCGTTGTTCAATAATGGCAGTAAAGCTTGATTAATAGAAGATTTTAAAGTATTTGCAATTTCTATATTAATCTGATTGGATCCTTGATAATCTCTAACATTGTCATAAAACAGACCTTTAGATAGTTTTCCATCTTCATTCGTAATCAAATTTAAATATACTGCCACAGGGATACATCCAATCATTGCTTGCTTAATATTTAATTTTTCTGGGACGTCAGGTAAAGTGATACTTGTATTGAAAGGAATTTCTTTAACAGTTTTCCTACTAATTTCTCTATAAGTTGATTTGAGACGTTCAGCATCATAAAAATCAATATCGACATAGTTTTTAAATAGCCTTTTTTTATTTAATTCATCTAACTCTCTTTTTACTTTCCCTAGTATTGACTCTGGCTCTTTCCAATTTCCTGTTGTCACAAAATATAATTTCAATTATGGTAGCTCATCAAAATCAATAGAATGGCTATATATTTTTTCTTTAATTTTTCTTAATTTTTTTATTTGATCATTTTCTGTAATTGATGGCTTATCATCAAATAATGACTTTACACCAAAAATAAAATTACTAATTTGTGTACCATCGAATTTGTCAGATGTTTTCGATTGTATTAGTGCAAATATTACATTAATGCGTCCATTTTTTGAAAGCATAAAATTAATTTCTTCAGCATCATTAATAATATTACCATTGACAATGATAGCTGCACCATCTATCCCTAAATCATCTGTTCCACCTGTTGATAAATCTTCAAATTCAAAATCTCTGGGATAAAGCTTAGAAACAATATTGAAATTAACAAATTTCTCAAATGCCATAGCTTCATTCATTTCGGCAATGTCGTTTTCAGAAATAAAATTATTAATATAACTTTTAAGCACTTCGTCCTTCATATTTGCTCCTCTTGATATTTATTGTGCATCTAACATTGTTTTAAACCGCAATGCAGCTTGTCTGCGTTGTCGGCTTTGAAAACAGTGTTAGGTGCTATTTTTCATTTATAAGTAAATCTATAGGATCTACTTTTCCTTTTTGTTTATAAAAAATTACTTTGTTATATTTCCAAATTCCATTTTCCTTTTCAGCATCGATATACACTCTTGAAATACCATTTTTCCCTTTTATTTTGTACGAAAGAGATGCTTGTCCCGTTCCATTTCCATTCATACTCATAGAACCGCTAATTATAATTGGAAGTTTATATTCTTCTCCAAGATATTCCATAACATCCTGATTGTTTTCAATAAGTTCTACTGAATACTTATATGGCTCAGAGTTTTTAAATAATGAAAAAATAGAGGTGCATACAATTATAGCGCCGATAAAACCAATTCCAAATATTACAACACATTTTATAATCTTTTTCTTTTTAGTTTTATCTGTAATTTCGATATTTGTTTTTACTTCAATTTCTTTATCTTTACCAAAAGTTTTTCTGTATAGAAAAATGTTTCCGTAAACAAAACCTAATGGACATGTAGAATATGCAAAAGGAAACATATCGTTTTTATCTTTTAGTAAACAAATAATTGTATCATTTATTATTCCAAAGATAATACCAATTGTGCTTACTATTATAAAGAAGTAACAAAAAAACTTAAAAATAGATTTTGGACAAAACGGGTTTATTTTCTGGAAACCTAATACGATAAAAACTATTGCCCATGCTATAAAGAAAAAAACAATGCTTATTCCAAAACCTAATAAAGTTTCTGAAACTTTTATATCTTTACAGATGCAAATAATACAATTTAATATGCAAACCCCAAGAATTATACCTAGAATAATTTTTATTCTTTTTTCATAAAAATCAATTATTTTTTCCATTTTTTTCCTTTCTTGCACGCCAATGCGCGTTCGCCTAACTATGTAGCTAAACCGCAAACGGGCTTGTCCCGTTTGTCGGCTTTGAGCTACTTGTTATGTGATTTTTTACTCATTTGCAACCAATTTTACCACAGCTTCCACAAGCTTCTGATAATTTTCTTCGGAAAGTCTTGACACCTTCTTTTCAAGGCAAAATTTATTTACCGCACCAATAAGATGAATTACTGCGACCGAATCTTTCGAAAGCCCAGTTTCTTCTTTTTTAATAAGAATATTAGGCTCAAAATCTGCTCGGTCTAGATTCGAAGTAAAAGGAATTACCACAACTGTATTCAGATCTTTTATTCCAAGCAAATCATTTTGCATTACGACGGCAGGACGTATTTTTGACGGCAAGCTGCCTACCGGTTGCCCAAAATCAATTGTCCATATCTCACCATGTGTCATTTTTTAATTCCTCCCACATAGTGTTCATTGAACTTCGGGCAATATCATTTTCCATTTCGGTATAATTTTCTTCATTCCGTTTTGTTTTCAAAGACTCGATCATTTTCCCCATTAAAATAATTGTCTGTTCATAGGAAAGAGAAAGCACTTGTTCCGTAAAATCTGCGTAAGCGGTATCTGACATATTGCACCTCCAACTTTCATTATACCATATTTCAAACAATTTTTCACAAAATTATGCT
>CALAEM010000088.1 GCA_937890985.1 uncultured Treponema sp.
ACTTTCGAGTTTTTCAAAAATTACATTTTTGAAAAACGTCGCCAATTTTTGAACCAGCGTAACACTAAAAACTCTTCCGTGCGGGGAAAAGCCTTTTGCGGTTAAAGCAACGTACACCGCTCATTGGCGGTTACCGCAAAAATTTTGTGTTTGAGGTGTACGTCCGTGGCGGACGAGGCTCGAAGCGTAAAAGGCAAAAATTAGCTTTTGTGAAATCTTTCAATGCGAAGTGCAGCGTCGCAGCGGTTTATAAATCGTAAAATACGGGGCTTGACTTTATACGCACGTTTCGGTATAATTCTGGCAATTAATCTTTGAGTGCCTGTAAATAATGGGAGAATAGGGAATTCGGTGAAAAACCGAAACGGTGCCGCCGCCGTAAGCGTGGAGGGAGCATCAATGCCATTGAGACTTGTCTTGAGAAGGCGATGCAAACCTATGATGCGCGAGTCGGAAGACCTGCTCAAAATGCATAAAACGAATAAAGCTCACGGTCCATGGGCGATATTCAGCAAAGTTTTATGAAGCGGCCGTAGCTTTCATCGATATGCTGCGTCCTTTTGTTATTTACGCCCTCAATAACACGAAGGAGTAAAATCAATGAAGTTGATTTTCGAAAAAGTGCTGTTATTGACAGCGGGTGTCGTTATCTTGTCATGCTTATTTGCATGCACAAAGTCAAATTCTAAAACTGGTGCCGCCAAAGACGAAAAAGCATCGGCAGTTAAACCGGTTTTGTTGTGCGTATCGTTTGGTACAAGCTACAACAACAATCGAGACCTTTCAATCGGCGGTGTCGAAAAAGCCTTGCAAGCTGCATTTCCAGACTATGAAGTCCGCAGAGCTTTTACAAGTCAAATCATTATCGACAAGCTAAAAAAGCGGGACAACATTGTTATCGACAATGTAGAAGAAGCTATGAATCGCCTTGTTGCAGACGGTGTAAAAACTGTTTTGATTCAGCCGACGCACGTGATGAGTGGCTTCGAGTACGATGATGTGGTCGCAGAAGTTTCAAAGTACAAGGACAAGTTTGACAGTTTCAAAGTTTCGCCGACATTGCTCACTACCGACAAAGACATAGCACGCTTTGTAGAAGTGTTAGCAAATGAAACAAAGTCGTACGATAATGCGGAGAATGCTATCGTATGGATGGGACATGGCACAAAACACAAGTCAAACAGTGTATATGCTAAAATCCAAAAAGCATTTATCAATGCAGGTCATGCAAACTACTTTGTCGGTACGGTCGAAGCAACTCCGTCTGTTGAAGATGTCCTAGCTTTGGTTAAAAAGACCACTGCAAAAAAAGTAGTGTTGCTTCCGTTGATGATTGTTGCTGGAGACCACGCCAACAATGATATGGCAGGCGATGAAGATGATTCTTGGAAGACGGTATTTGAAAAAGCAGGTTATACTGTCGAGGCGGTCCTTAAAGGTATGGGGCAATATGCAGGAATTCAGCAGATGATTGTTGACCACGCAAAAGAAACAGCCGCAGGTCAGGGTGTGAGCCTTGAAAAAAAACAGCCGATTATGGCGGCGAACATTAAAGACGGCGAATACGTTATCGCAAATGTTGAATCCGATTCTTCAATGTTTCGTGTTATAAAATGCACTCTCAAGGTGAATGGTGGCAAGATGGCTGCAACTATCACGATGAGCGGCAAAGGTTATGGCAAAATGTACATGGGTACAGGCGAACAAGCTCTCAAAGCAAGTGCCGCCGATTTCATTCCCGTCAAAGATGATGCGGACGGAAACAAAACCTTTACTTTGCCGATTACAAGCTTAAACGACATTGTTGTTTGTGCCGCGTGGAGCATCAGAAAAGAAAGCTGGTATGACCGAAACCTTATCTTTTGGTCGGACGGAATTCCCGCTGATGCTATAAAAGGCTAAAAACACTGACCTTTATTTTTAACTTGCCGACGAAAAATTTTCGTCGGTGAGTTCCGCTTTCCGTTACTCGCATGATAACAAAAACTATCAACTCAAACACAAAAAAAATCACGCTGATTGTTATAACTTTTTTGTCGGCATTACTCATTATGGGTTTATCCGTCGGATTAGGCACAGTAAAGTTTTCTTTCAGCGAAATTATGCAGGGGCTTTTCGGTAGCGAAAAAACGCCAGCACGCCTTTTAATCTGGAATGTCCGCTTGCCACGAACGCTCGGAGCTGCAATGACTGGAATTTGCCTTGCTCTTTCAGGCTGCCTTTTACAAGGCGTTATGCGTAACGATATGGCATCTCCTTCCACAATCGGAGTTACAGGCGGTGCCAGCTTTGTTGCGTACATCACGTTTGTGCTACGCCCCGAACTCAGCCAACAATTCCCGATTGCCGCAATCATCGGTGCGTTCATCACCACAATGATTATCTATGTTATTTCTTACGATAAAGGCGTTTCACCGATTACGATGATACTTTCGGGTATGGCGGTTTCCGCTATGTTCGGTGCATTTAACGACATTATCAAAAGCTTTTTTGCCGACAACCTGCACAATGCAGTCGGTTTTTTGGTCGGTAGCTTTAACGGTATTTCTTGGGCTCACCTGCAATTGATTTCGGGGTACGCTATCGCAGGTTTACTCGCCTGTTTTTTTTTACCATCGAAACTTAATATTTTAATGCTGGGCGATGAAATGAGTAATTCGCTCGGACTGAATACGGAGCGTTTTCGCTTTATACTCATCGCGATTTCATCCCTTCTTTCGGGTGCCGCGATAGCAACTGCTGGTCTTATCAATTTTGTCGGTCTTATCGTGCCGCACCTTGCGAAACTTCTCGTGGGAAGCGATTACCGCTATTTAATGCCTGCCAGTATGGGGCTTGGGATTTTGCTAGTGGTTACGGCAGACCTCATAGGACGAACGATTTTGCCAATCGGCGAAGTTTCCGCAAGCGTGCTGATTTCGTTTTTGGGTGCTCCGTTCTTTTTGTACTTGCTCCGCCGTAAAAAAGGAAAATTATAATGTTTTTCGGCTTTGACAATATCACGGTGGGCTATGGCAAAAAAATCATACTTGAAGGTCTCACCCTCGATTTTCCACGTGGAAGCATCACGACGATTTTAGGTGCAAACGGCTCAGGAAAATCCACGCTGCTTAAAACTATCCCAGGCACAGTAAAACCTATTGCCGGTCAAGTTATCTTGGAAGGGAAAGCCCTTTTGTCGTATTCCAAAAAGGAAATATCGCAAACAATAGGATATTTACCGCAAAGCAATTACACGCCTGAAGACATAACTGTGCGAACGCTCGTTTCGTACGGACGCTTTCCTTACCGCAAGCGTTTCGGCTCACTGACCTCATTCGACAAGGAAGTAGTCGATGAAACTCTGGAAAAATGCAAGCTAACGCATCTTGCCGAAAGAAAAGTTCACACGCTTTCAGGAGGCGAGCGTAAACTGGCATGGATTGCAGTGATTTTAGCACAAAAGCCCAAAGTGCTGGTTTTGGACGAGCCCGTTACTTACTTGGACATCGGTCATCAAGTGGATATTCTCGAATTGATTACCGCCATTGGCAAAAAAGACGGCTTGACGATTGTGATGGTTTTGCACGACATAAACCTTTCCGCTCGATACTCGGATAGGCTTGCAGTTATCAACTCAGGCTCAATCCTCGCCGCAGACTCGCCTGCAACTGTACTAACCAGCGAACTCCTAAAAAACGTGTACCGCATTGGCTCCGAAATTTTAACAGACACAAAACACCGATGCCCACTTGTCGTATGCGAAAAACTAAAATCCGACCAGCAATAAACTTCACGACACTTTATCGATGCAACCTATTTTCTCGTCTCTCAAATCCTCGTAAGTAAATCAAGTTTACTAAAATGCTTAATTGTCTCCATTCACCGAATGTGCAGCCGATGTGGCAACCGTTCGGTTGCCATCATTTGCAAAATGCATTTTAGGACAATATTTTACCGAGCTGGATGGTAAACGTTTGGCTAGCAAAGTAAAGCGAAAACCTCAGCTATGAAAAACGCTTCGGAAGTTTTTTTCGAGCTGCGGCATCAACGTTCCATGCAAAAAATCTTGTGCGGAATTTGCGGTGCAGCAAGATTCACTTTGCATTTGCTCAAACCGCAGCTGTGCAAGTTTTTGCGTAACGGCGATAATATCGCTTGCGTGCGAAAAAGCTTCGCCCTTTGAGCTCATATACGGAGCGTCGGTTTCCGTCAAAAGCCTTTCAAGCGGAATGATTGCTGCCGTTTGAAGGGCTGTTTTTTGCAAGCGGAGCAAAGCCTTCCCAAGCGAAAAATACGCATTAACGCCTTTTTTCAAAAGCGAAGACGCTTCCGCAGGACTTCCGGGCCATCCGTGAAAAACAACCGCAGGCAGTTTTTTTAAAACCGAAGTTTGCTCAAAAACGAGGTGCATTGCTTTACGCAAGTGCAAAACAACAGGCAGCGAAAACGACTTTGCAAGCTTGATTTGCTCGTGCCACGCAACTTGCTGAGCGGGAAGCGTTTCCTTAAAAGCGTCTGTGTATAAATCGAAGCCTATTTCGCCGATTGCTTGAATGCGTTTTGTGCGTGCGAGAGCAACTAAGGTGTCCAGTTCTGTGAGGCTGGGGCATTGCGGGTGAATGCCAAAACTATAAAACGCCGCGAGCTTGTTATTTTCGCAAAAACGGCAAGTTTGCTCAAACTCCGCAGAATAATGGGAGCTACTGCAAAAAAGCGTTTCTGGTAAAGTTTCGAGCGGCGGGGTTTCAGCCAAAAAGCATTCCATTAGGTCGTATATATGCAGATGAGTATCAATCAACATAATTGGAGTAATCCTAAAACTAACCAGCAATATTTAAGCATTCGGTGAATAACGATTGTAAAAGAGGATGGGCAATACTGGAATCGAACCAGTGACCCCAAGCGTGTCATGCTTGTACTCTAACCAGCTGAGCTAATTGCCCTCAATGGAGACATTATAGCATATTTTCCTCTTGACGTCAAGGGGTTTTTTCGTTATATTTAAAATATCTTTTTATGAAAGGAGATTTACATGAAGGATTTGAGTTTTTTTATCACCGAGAAGGGAACAACTTTTATCGGTATTGATGCGTGTCCGACTGCGAAGGTTCTTTGCAGCCAAGACGGAAAAGAGTATCCAGCGGTTGCAGTTGGTTCGGTTGATGCAGCAAAGGAAAAGCACGTGCCAGTTGTCAAGGTAAACGGCAACACTGTAACCGTTGTTGTCGGAAGCGTTGCTCACCCGATGGAAGACGAGCATCATATCACGTGGGTTTGCTTGAAAACCGAAAAAGGCTTTCAAGTTAAAGCCCTGAAGCCGCACGAGAAGCCTGAAGTCGAGTTTGCAATTACTTCGGACGACAAGGTTATCGAAGCATACGAATTCTGCAATAAGCACGGCGTTTGGTCAGGAAAATAAAAATTCTAGATTGTGCAAAAGCACACACAATGTTTTGACGGGCTTTTGTCCGTCAAAGCTCTCAGATGAAAAATGTACTTTAATGTGTACATTTTTCATCTCAATTTTTAGCGATGCCTAAAATATGCGAAGCTGCCAAATGGCGGGCGTTCGCGTCAACGTCAAACACTTGGGCAAAGTCCGACGGTACGTCGTGCCAGTCGTGAGTCAACACTTTGCCTACAACTCTGGCAATATCCAAAAACCCAATCGAACCACTTAAAAACTTTTCAACTGCAACTTCATTTGCGGCGTTAAATGCTATTGGGTATGAAGCTCCAAGCTTTGCAACATCAAACCCCATTTTCAAGAGAGGAAAATCGTCGAACCTCGGAGGCTCAAAATGGAGAGAACAACTTTGCGAAAAGTCAAGCGGCTTGAGGTAAGGCGGTGCTGGTTGCGGAAATTCCAGTGCCTGCAAAATCGGAAACCGCATATCTGGCGGCGAGGCTTGGGCGTAAACCTCGCCCGAATTGAGCAATATCATCGAGTGGATAATGCTTTCGGGGTGAACGCTCACAAGAACATTCTCTGCTGGCAAATCAAAGAGGTTCACCGCTTCGATAACTTCCAAAGCCTTGTTCGCGAGAGTTGCACTGTCGATTGAAATCTTGCCGCCCATTTTCCACGTCGGATGGTTAAGTGCATCTGCAACTGTTACATTTTGCAAGTCAGCGGCAGGCATTTTGCGAAATGGACCGCCCGAAGCCGTGAGGATAATTTTATCGACGTTAGTTTTTTCAAAAGCATTGATTAAACAAAACACGGCGGAATGCTCAGAATCGACAGGAATTAACTTTACGCCGTTGCGGCGGGCGAAATCTTTCAGTAAGCCGCCTGCCATGACAATGCTTTCTTTGTTCGCCAAAGCTAAGTCGAGTTTCGCTTCGATGCAGCAAATGGAAGCACGCAACCCTATCGCACCAGAGATGCCGTTCACCGCAATGTCCGCATTGCACCGCACGATAAAAGGATAAAGCTCCGTTTCAAGTTTTTGCTCCGAGGCGATAAAGCAAGCCGCTTCGGGAAATTCTTTTTTGAGAGCTTCAGCCGCGGCTAGATTTTTTCCGACGGTAAAGCCTGCAAGCGAAAAGTGGTCAGGAAAAGCACGGATAATTTCAATCGTATTTTTTCCGATTGAGCCACTTGCACCTAAAACAAGTACCTTTTTCATACCGTATTCTCCAAAGCATAATAGAATGCTATTACAATAATACTTTGCTTAAAAAATAATACACTGGAGCAGCAAAGAGCATTGAGTCAATGCTGTCTAAAATTCCGCCGCGTCCCATAACTATTTTTCCAGAGTCTTTTATGTCGGCGGAGCGTTTCAAAATAGACTCGAACAAATCACCGATAACCGCGGCGATGTGGGTAACGCCCATGATTACCGCGGTGCTCCAAAGCGTTTTAAAGTGCGGCACAAAGTAATACGCCACCGCGGTGCATACCGCAATCGAAACTAAAACGCCGAAAAGTCCAGCGACGCTTTTTTTAGGACTGGCTTTGAATATACCGCGGTTGCCGTCGCCGAATAACATTCCGAAAAACCACGCAAGCGAGTCGCAAGCAAAGACAATAACAAAAAACATTGTGATTGAAGTCCGCGGTGCTTTTAACTGCGTAAGCATTAAAAAAAAGTCGCCCAACCAAATAGGATAAAAGAAAATAAAAAAGCCACTTAAAATACGCTCTAAGCTTTTTTCAAAACCGTCTTTTTGCGACACAATAATTTCCGTTACAGTCAAGCAAAAAATCGGCAACACAAACGTTTGCAAAAATACGACAGGCGAAATTTTATTGTAACTGAAAAAATACAGCGAAGTAAAATTGATTAACGCAATAAGCATAAAAAACACAAGCGGATAAGCGGAATATTTTTTCGTCAGTATTGAATGAACCTCATACGTCGCAATGAATATCGCAACCGAGCAAACAACGAACAAAGCTAAAAAATTAAAGTGATGCAAGTAAATCGGTAAAACCAAAATCAATGGCACGCCAACCACAAACAAAAAAAGCCGCTGGAATATGTTTTTATTGAGCTTCATAAAAATCCTTAAAAAATATCTAAAATATTATATCTAAGTTTTTGAAAAAAAACAAGACTTATCAAAGTAGCACCACAAAAACCAATTTCACTAAAAACGCTCGAATTTTCAAATGTAGAATTGTCGCCATTCACCGAAAGTGCAGCCGATGTGGCAACCTTGAGGTTGCCATCATGTTCAAAAGCATTTGAGGCAGTTGGCTAATGAAAAAAAGCTAAAAAGTGGGCGGAAAATTCTGAA
>CALAEM010000089.1 GCA_937890985.1 uncultured Treponema sp.
AGCGTTATTCGGTCATTGCTTTATATAAAAGTAGGTCTGAATGCGACGGAATCCGTCGCATTCAGACCTGTGGATAAGCTTTTCCGTTTACAACGACTACAAAAAAGATAGACAGCAAAGAAAATTGGAATTGATAGAAGATGTGCTTATTTTTGCAATGGCTTTTTGTTTTATGAGAGGTGGAGGACTTGTTTTTTTTTTTAGTTTTTTCTATATTACAGTTATGCTCGAAATGCAGGATTTATCGAATAAAATCGTTTATATGCTTGGTATAAAAGGAACTGGAATGGCGGCTCTGGCTGAAATTTTGGTTAGCTTCGGTGCAAAGGTGTTAGGAAGTGATGTTTCCGACGAATTTTACACTGACGCAGTGTTGAAAAAAATCGGTGTGGAAGTTCGAACGCCGTTTTCTGTGCAGAACGTAACTGGTTTGCAGCCTGACCTTGTCGTTTATTCGACTGCATACAACGAAGCAAATAACGAGGAATTTGCACAGCTCAAAAAAGATAAAATTCCGCTTTTGTCATATAACGAAGCTTTAGGCGAGCTTTCACAAAACCGCTTTTCATGCGGAGTTGCAGGCGTGCATGGAAAGACAAGCACCACTGCAATGGTCGGTACAATCTTAAAGGAGCTGAATCTTGATGCAACGGTACTCACGGGCAGTGCCGTTTCTAACTTCGATGGAAGCTGCACCATGAGAAACGGCAGTAAGTATTTTGTCGCAGAAACTTGCGAATACAAACGGCACTTTTTGAAATTTTTTCCGAAAAAAATTATTCTCACGGGCGTTGAGTCCGACCACGAGGATTACTATCCGACCTACGAGGATATTCTCACAGCGTTTATGCAATACGTGGAGCGTTTGCCACAGTTCGGCGAGCTGATTTATTGTGCTGATGACAAAGGTGCAAAGGAAGTTGCAAGCTATATTTTTTCTAGTCGCCCCGATTTGGTCTTTACCCCGTACGGCGAAACTGCAAGCGGCGAGTTTGCGGTAAAATCAATCTCGGTGAAAGACGGCAAGCAAATATTTTCGCTTTCTGGTTTTGCAGGCGATTTTACAATACGCATTCCTGGCAAGCACAATGTATTGAATGCAGCCGCCGCGATTGCATTAACCGTTGAAATTTTACGCCACAAAAACGGTAGTCTGTCGGTTGAAGACATCGGAAAAATCAGGGCTGGACTTGCAAGTTATGCTGGCGTTAAAAGACGAAGCGAAATTGTCGGTGAAGCAGGCGGCGTTTTATTTATCGACGACTATGCACACCACCCGACGGCGATTAAAACGACGCTTGCGGGATTAAAGCAGTTTTACCCGAACCGTCGCCTCATCGTGGATTTTATGTCGCACACGTATTCACGCACAAGAGCTCTGCTGGACGATTTTGCAAAAGCTTTCTCCGATGCGGACAATGTGATTCTCAACAAAATTTACGCCTCGGCACGTGAAGAAAACGACGGAAGCGTTACTGGCGAAACGCTCTTTGACAAAACAAAAAAATACCACAAAAAAGTTTTTTACTTTGCCGAACCTCTTGATGCTACTGACTTTGTAATTTCGCAGCTAAAACCAGGTGATATTTTTGTCACAATGGGTGCAGGCGACAACTGGAAGCTAGGACGCGAAGTTTTCAACCGCCTAAATAACACAACATCGAGAAACTGACCTCAAATTCAAACCGAGGTCATTCCTCACTGTCATCGATTCATTAAATGATGTACAAAAAGCTAATTGCTAAAACCGCCCACGAGTTTCATCATTGCGATGCTTCAATTTTTCAGTCGCGGGTTTTATGTGCGTACATGTGTGGTTATTTTATTGCAAATGTGTTTTCTTCTCAAATTTCAACACTGCCGCGACGCAGTATCATAGGCTCATCAAGGGTTAAATCGACAACGGTTGAAGCCGCCCCAGCTAACTCCCCTGCATCCACGATAAAGGAAACTTTTCGCCCGAAAGTATCAGCAATTTCTCGTGCGGTTTGCAAGTTTGAGCTACCAGAAAGATTAACGCTTGACGAAAAGATAGGTTGCCCAACAGCTTCAATCACCTCACGCAGCCATTGATAGCCCGGGCAGCGGAAAGCAGTAGTGCCTGTTCCATCCTTTGACCTAACGATTAGCGTCAACGCAGAAGGCCACTTGTAAAAAAAAGCGTCTGGAATACTTTGGTCCGTGTATCGGAAAATGTCTTCTGGTTTTGCAAGCAAACGAATCATCTTTTTTTCGGCAGAGCGATTTTTTATCTTCAGTATTTTGCTTTCCGTTTCGGGAACAATTCCCGAAAATCCGTAGATAGTGTCAGTCGGTAAAATCAGCACTTTACCTTTTTTTAATGCTTCAACTGTTTCACGGAAACAGTATTCTTTGTCTATTGGTATAATCATATTCTACTTTTGTTTCATTTTGTTTTTTATATGCAAGTAGCATTTCAATCAGCAACACAATAATCCCGACTGATAACGCGATGCTTTTGATAACTGCGTCAGACATATAAGTAATTTCAGGCAAGGTCAAATATTGTCCAGGATTAAAATCATGATTTTCATTTCCCTGCAAATCTTGCAATTTTATCATTATCTGCCCGTCTTTTATATATCCTAACTCGTTCGCATACGCTGTTATGGTATCGTAATCGTATGAAAGATTCAATACTTTATTTGAAAGCTTTAAGTCCTTTTTTTCCAATTCAGCTATATGTTCTTTCATTGCAAGAATTTGCTCTTGCAATGCCTTTTGAGAAAAAAGACCTTTTTTACCGTATATGCATGTAAGTACAGTATAGCACAAAACAGTCGCAAATACTGCCAACAATATTTTAAAATAAACTTTCATTTAACATCAGTAACGGCAAAAATAAAATAAACTTTAGATTTTTTGAGCATCGTTTTTGTATTGAAAGGCAGCAAAGATATTTTTAAACTAAACTTTTTTTTAGACGAAAGCTTTTTTCTGTTTTGACCGATAGCTTGACTTTTTTTTCTTTTTGAATATAATTGCGGTATGATTTTTCCATTGCAAAAGCTAATTGAATTTGAAGGTAATATTTACGAGATAACTTGTGCTTCAACGAGACGAGCCGAACAGCTTGCTTCTCTTCAGGCTTCGGACGAGATTGACCCGAAAGTTAATGTCGTGTCGGAAGCTGCAAAAGAAATCTTTACCAACGAAGTCGAATACCAAATTACCCACGATGCAATATAGCCTTGTGTAAACAACCTTCCCCAATTCCCGCGATTGTTATTTTTGGGGCAACTGCCTGCGGAAAAACTGACTTCGCTGCATCCGTGTTTGGGCGTGATTCTCAAAGCGGTTTAGCAAACACCTGTGAAATAGTTAATGCGGACTCCGTGCAAGTGTATCGCGAGTCTGTTATTGCGTCTGCACGCCCGACATTGGGAGAAATGCGGCAAGTTCCACACCACTTGGTAGGTATTCGCGATGGAACGGAAGAGTTTTCGGTTAGCGATTTTGTTCGCGAAGCTGACGCCGCTTGCGAGGACATTTTTCGACGAGGCTTTGTTCCTGTTTTGCTCGGCGGGTCTGCGTTTTTTCTCAAAAATTTTTTGCTTAGTTTGCCTGAAACTCCAAAAGCCGATTTAGCAGTGCGGCAACGCTTGCAAGTTGAGTTGCAGCAACACGGAGAAAAGGCTTTGTTTGAGCGTCTACAGCAATGCGACCCGATTACTGCCACAAGGGTTAAGATGCACGATCACTATCGGGTGCTTCGGGCGTTGGAGGTTTATGAAACGGCAAAAAAGCCATTGAGCAGTTTTCAACTTTCAACGGAATTTCGCAGTCGCTATAGTTTTTTGGTTTTAACTCTCACTCGCCCGCGTGAAATTATTTATCAGCGGATTGAAATGCGAGTTGAAAAAATGTTCGCTGATGGTTTAGTTTCTGAATTTGAAGCTTTATATAACAAGGGCTACACGGCGGAAACTCCATTGATGAAAGCAATTGGTTATCGGGAGTTTTTCGAATTGTCTCCTAAAGCTCCACTGACTGTTAAGCTTGATGACGTTAAAGCCTTGATAAAACGCAATACAAGGCGTTATGCGAAAAGACAAGAAACTTTTTTTAGCATAATCCCAAATAATCGGCGTATCAATTTAGAAAACATCGATGAAATCACGGAGGCAATCGCTGAACTTAAAAAATATGTTTTGCAATGCTGAAGCAAATTCCTATGTTTAAAAACCTAAGTTTTGTTTTCGACTGTAAAAAATATCACAAAGATTAGTGTAGCTAACATTTGAGTTTGCCTTGCACTTGAAGCGATATTTTCAAATCATTGACAATTTTTTAATTTTAGTGTAAGTTAGCAAGATATGATTACAGTGAGCGATTTAAGTTTGAAATTTTCTAATCAGCCCCTTTTCAAAGATGTAAACCTTAAGTTTACTAGTGGCAACTGCTACGGTATTATCGGGGCGAATGGAGCAGGAAAATCTACTTTTTTGAAAGTGCTTTCAGGTGAGCTTGAATACGATTCAGGTGAATTAACAGTTAGCGAAGGTGAACGCATTGCCGTTCTCAGTCAAGACCACTTTAAGTTTGATGCCTATTCTGTGAAAGACGCCGTGTTTATGGGCAACCCGAAATTGTATAAAGTAATGAAAGAGCGCGAAGCAATTTACGCGAAGCCAGACTTTTCCGAAGAAGATGGCATTAAAGCAAGCGATTTGGAAGCAGAGTTTTCCGAATTGGGTGGCTGGGAAGCTGAAAACGAAATTGAGCAAATGCTTTCGGGACTCGGCTTAGACGAGCAGTTTCACGGCAGCATGATGAACGAGCTTGATGAAAGCCAAAAAGTACGAGTGCTTCTCGCTCAAGCGTTATTTGGAACGCCCGACATTTTGCTTTTGGATGAGCCTACCAACGGCTTGGATTTGGAATCGATTTCATGGCTTGAAGAATTTTTAATTAACTTTCCCAACATTATCATTGTTGTTTCGCACGACCGCCACTTCCTGAATACAGTTTGCACACACATTTGCGACATAGATTACGGCAAAATCCGAATGTACACAGGCAACTACGATTTTTGGTATCAGATGAGTCAGATAATGCAACGACAAGCAAAGGATAACCAAAAAAAACGCGAAGAAAAAATGAAGGATTTGCGTGAGTTTATTTTACGCTTTGCTTCAAACGCTTCAAAAAGCCGTCAAGCAACTAGCCGCAAAAAAGTTTACGACAGATTAGCTTTGGAAGAAATTGAAGTTACGTCGCGAAAATTTCCTTACGTGAACTTTAAGCCTTCCCGCGATATTGGAAATAACGTGCTTCATATTGAAAAGCTCAACATCGAAAGTTCTGGCGACGAAAAAATTCCACTTTTGAAAGATTTTAGCTTGCAGATAAACCGCACCGATAAAGTTGCATTTATCGGTCAGCAGCACAATTCCAAGTCTGCACTTTTCGATATTATCACTGGTAATATCAAAGCTGGTTCAGGCGATTACTACTGGGGACAAACTGTCAAGGTATCGTATCTTCCAAAAAACAACGCCCAATTTTTTGACAGCAAGTTGAACATTGTTGACTGGCTCAAACAATTTTCCGAAGACCAAGACGAAACATATATCCGCTCATTTTTGGGACGAATGTTATTTTCGGGCGACGATGCCTTAAAGCCAGTGAACGTTCTTTCAGGAGGTGAAAAAGTACGCTGCATGCTTTCAAAGATTATGCTCGAAGGTGCGAACGTACTTATTTTGGACGAGCCGACAAATCACCTTGACCTTGAAGCAATCACGAGTCTCAACGAAGCTCTCATTCAATTTCCAGGCGTAATGCTTTTTAACTCGCACGACCACGAATTTATCTCATCAATTGCGAACCGCATGGTTGAAATTACGCCAGGTGGCATAATCGATCGAATGATGCCATTTGACGAATACATCAAAGACGACAGCATCAAAGAACTTCGCAAAAGTTATTACGGCTCTGTCGACTCAAAAATCATGCTTTAGTCTTAAATTAACCAAAGCTTATCCACGACCCCGACCTTCGTCGGGGGGTGCCTTTTCAAAAGCTCGTTATTGCTTTATCTGCCCGCCATCCTTGGCGGTGGCGGCACGGATGCCAATTTTTGAACCGCAATATGCGTATTCCTAAAATGCACTGGTACAGGATAGGTACATTCAAATCCTGCAAGGATTTTAATGTACCACATCGGTTGCACATTCGGTGAATTAAGATACATAAATACATTTTACCTTGCTGTGAAATATGAGTGTAAAGATAAAAAACGAGACTTGTACCTCATTGATTTTCAGAGTATTTTGATATTGAATTTTTTTTGTAGTTTTTGTACACTGCGGTGAAGTGTTCAGGAGGTTTTGTGAATCAACTGATTTTAGCTGCGTTGATTTTTGCGGCGACGTATGTTTGTTTGATTGTCTTTACGAACAAGCGACCAGTTACGGTTACGATTGCGGCTGTGATTTTTGTGGGCTTGGGACTTTTTGGGGTAATCGATTACACGATTCCGGAAGTTTTGAATGCCATTGACTGGAATGTGCTTTTGATGATTTCAGGCACAATGGGCTTGGTTGCATTTTTTTCTGAGTCTAAAATGCCCCAAAGAATTGCTGACTTGATTATTTTGGCGATGCCTAATGTACGCTGGGCGGTTGTGATTCTTGCGGTGTTTGCTTCCTTGGTTTCGGCTTTTATTGACAACGTGGCGACGGTGTTGATGGTTGTGCCTGTTGCACTTGTTATGACGGAAAAGCTTAAAGTGTCGCCTGTTTTACCGATTATCGCGATAGCGATTTCGGCGAATTTGCAGGGAGCGGCAACGCTTGTTGGCGATACGACTTCGATACTACTTGGCAGTCAGCTGAATTTAACGTTTTTAGACTTTTTTTGGTATATGGGACGGCCGTGCCTTTTCTTTGTTGTGCAGCTGGCTTGCTTTTTTACTGTGCTTTACCTTTTGGCTATTTTCCGCTCATACACTCAAAAGCCCGAAAAAATGCCTCTGACTGAAGTAACAGACTTGATGCCGTCAGTGCTGCTCGTTGCGATGATTGTTCTTTTGATTATTGCGTCGTTTATCCCGACTGAGCAAAAGCTTTCAATTACCAACGGATTAATTTGTGTTGCGTTATTGCTTTTTGCACTTGTGTATCGAATGCTTCGGACAAAAAGTTTGCAGCCGATGAAAGTTCTTTTTGAAGGTTTTGAGTTTGACACTTTGGTTCTTCTTTTTGGGCTTTTTATCGTTATCGGCGGAATCGAGCAAGCTGGTGTGATTAAAGCAATTGGTTCGTTTTTTGCAAGTTTGAGAATCGGAAATTTTGCGATGTATACGATTATCGTCTGGGGGTCGGTGCTGATTTCCGCCTTTGTTGATAATATTCCATACATTGCGACAATGCTTCCTGTGATACAAATTCTAAGCGATGACCTCGGCATGACAAGCCCAGTGCTTTTCTTTGGCTTACTTATCGGAGCGACTTTGGGAGGCAACATCACGCCGATTGGTGCGAGTGCAAATATCGCGGCAATCAGCATGCTCCGTTCGCGTGAACACAAAGTGAGTAATGCCGAGTTTATGAAGCTCAGCATTCCTTATACTTTAATTGCCGTGGTAACAGGTTATGTTTTGGTGTGGGTAATTTACGGCTGGGGACTCGGCGTGGCGTTTTAATTGATACGCGAATTATATTGACGTTAGCGATGCCGTTTACACACGCGATTGTGCGATAACTTTTAGCACAGTGTCTGCAACGTACTCGGCATCCTCGTTAGTCATTCCAGGATAAAACGGAAGTGTCATAGTTGTTTCATACATACGTTTTGCATTCGGGAAATCTACGTCACGAAGAGAAAATGTATTTTTAAACCACGTCAAATAAAAGTGTGGAATAAAGTGCATTGACATACCGAGACCGTTTTCTTGTAATCGTGCAATTATTGTGTCGCGGGAAACATTAAGCTTTTCAGGCACAATTCGCAAAAGATATAAATGCCAAGCATTTCCGTCAGATGTCGGCGGAATACGCAAACACTCATTTTGTGAAAAACGTTCATTGTAGTATTCGGCAATAGATTTACGCATCTCAAACATCTTGTTTGCTTTTTGTAATTGCATGCGACCAATTGCTGAAAGAATGTCGGGCAAGTTGCACTTCCAACCTGCTTCGACAACATCGTATTGCCACGAAGCTTTTTCGCCAGTGTATCGCTCCCAAACTGCACGGTCAATCCCATGCATACGCATAATTTTTATCCGCTCGGCAAGCTCAGCATTATCGGTGCAAATCATACCGCCTTCTGCGGTTGTTATCGTCTTAGTTGCATAAAATGAAAACACGCCAGCATCGCCAAGTGTGCCAGCGAAACCGTTTTTTGTCTTTGCTGGAAATGCGTGAGCTGCATCCTCGATAACCTTTACGCCATACTGCTTTGCAAGGTTGTTCAAAGCCTGCATCTTGCAGACATTGCCCGCAATGTGAATCGGAATAATTGCTTTTACGTTTTTGTTTTTGCGGAGTAAGTTTTCAACGCTTTCAATGCTTATGTTATAATCATCGTGGTTTACGTCAGCGTAAAGCACATCCGCACCAAGGTGTACCGCACTCGTTGCAGTAGATGCAAAGGTATAAGGTGAGGTTATAACTGCACTGCCTGTTCCGACCCCGCATGCGTCCAAAGCTAAAAGTAGCCCGCTTGTCGCGGAATTGACAGCAAAGGCATATCGGCTGCCGACAAAGTCGGCAAACTCTTTTTCAAACTCAAGCGTTTCTTTGCCTGTCGTTAACCACCCCGAACGCAAAATCCGCAAAACGGCTTGCTCTTCATTCTCATCAATTAAGGGCTCAAAAAAAGGAATATGTTTCATATTTTGCTGCCTTCTCCGAATAAATAATTTTTTACTTTAAGCTAGCTATACGTCTAGGTTTGCCAACACTGCATGCTCTTCGATAAACTTGCGTCGCGGTTCAACTTCGTCACCCATAAGCGTGCTAAAAATGCGGTCGGCCTCGATAGCGTCAGAAAGCGTAACCAAACGCATTTTTCGGTTTTCAGGATCCATTGTGGTTTCCCAAAGTTGAACGCCATCCATTTCACCAAGACCCTTATATCGTTGCACCGCTGGATTTTTGTCTCTGCCGATTTCCTCTAAAATTTTTGTCCGCTCCTCATCCGTGTACACGTAGTGGTCTACCTTGTTGTAGCTTATTTTATAAAGCGGTGGCATCGCAAGATAAACATGACCTTTTTCGATAAGCTCTGGCATATATCGGAAAAAGAAAGTTAAAAGCAATGTTCTAATGTGCGAGCCGTCAACATCGGCATCAGCCATGATAATTACTTTATCGTAACGCAGCTTCGAGATATTAAAATCTTTACCAATGCCTGTCCCCAGCGAGGCGATTACTGGCTGCAATTTTTCGTTGTTTACAACTTTTTCGGGACGGGTTTTTTCAACGTTAAGCATTTTTCCCCAAAGCGGCAAAATCGCCTGCGTTTTACTGTCTCTGCCTTTTTTTGCCGAGCCGCCTGCAGAGTCTCCCTCGACAATATAGACTTCGCAAATACTCGGGTCTTTTAGCGAGCAGTCGGCAAGCTTTCCAGGAAGCCCAAAACTTTCAATGCCACTTTTTCGTCGAGTTGCTTCTTTTGCGCGACGTGCTGCAAGACGGGCAGAAGCCTCTGCTGTGCATTTTTCCAAAATCTTTTCGATAACCTTCGGGTTTGTTTGAAAAAATAAAGTCAGCTTTTCGTTTACTGTCGACTCGACGATACCGCGTACTTCACTATTTCCAAGCTTTGTTTTTGTTTGCCCCTCAAACTGCGGCTCTTCAATTTTTGTAGAAAGCACCGCCGTTAAACCTGCACGCACATCATCGCCTGTGAGCTTTTCGTCTTTGTCAAGCTTTTTCAGAAGCTTCGGATAATACTTCAAAAACTCATTCATTACACGCGTCAAAGCACTCTTTAAGCCTTCAAGATGCGTTCCGCCTTCGTGTGTGTTAATATCGTTCACAAAGGTTAAAATATTTTCGTTGTAGCCGTCATTGTACTGCAAGGCAAGCTCAACCTTCGTTCCATTTTTTTCGTTCTCGACAAAAATAGGCTGCATCGGAAGTACTTGCTTCGATTCATTTAGGTATTGAACAAAATGCGAAATTCCGCCTTCAAATTTGAATGTAACTTCCTTCGGTGTACTCAACCGCTCATCACGCATCACAATCGTGATATTACTATTCAAAAAGGCTAACTCACGAAGCCGCTTCGCTAAAACATCAAAGTCGTAAACCGTCGTATCTTTAAAAATTTCTGGGTCGGCAGACCATCGGATAGTTGTTCCATGACTTCCAGCTACACCTCTTTGTTCAACTGGTTTTTCAGGTTCGCCTTGCTTATACCGTTGAAAATACTCAAATCCGCCTGTGTATACTGTTGCTTCAAGCCAAGACGACAGTGCGTTCACCACGGAAACACCGACACCATGCAAACCGCCTGAAACTTTGTATGAGCCCTTGTCAAACTTTCCGCCTGCGTGCAGCCGCGTCAAAACGATTTCCAACGCACTGACACCTTCTGTCGGATGAATATCAACGGGAATACCGCGTCCGTTATCTTCAACCCGCACGACGTTATTTTTTTCCAACACAACTAAAATATGGTCGCAAAAACCTGCCATAGCCTCGTCGATCGAGTTATCTACAATTTCATACACCAGATGATGTAAGCCATCAATGCCCGTAGAGCCGATATACATACCAGGACGCTTTCGCACCGCGTCCAAGCCTTTCAAAACCGTAATACTTCCAGCCGAATAATCTTTTTTTTCTGCCATTTTGTTTCCTAATTTGCTCTTTTTAGATTGCCTTATAAGCTCCCGCATTACCGCTTATAAACAAAACAAGTGATTCTGCGATTGCGTCTATTATACTCATAATCGAAAAAAAGTCAAAGCAAATGTCTTTGCCTCTATTGGATAACTTTTTGAAATTTTTAAGCTTGTGAAACGGTCAAGCTATTTTGCGTTTTTGACTTCGAGCCTCACCAGCCACGGACGCACACCGCTTTTAAAAAGCAGTGCGGCAACCGTCTAAGTTGCGGTGTGCGTTGCCTTAACCTCGAAAAGCTTTTCCCCGCACGGGAAAGTTTTTAGTTTTACACGGGTACAGAAATCTATCACGGACGCAGGTCAATTTGCAATTTTGCAATATCGATATTTTAATTAGTTTAATTGACCTGCGACATTGATTAACCGCATCCGTGGCGAAAATTAGCCTTTAGCGTGTCGTAAAATTCTTCTCATAAAAGAAGCTCATCTGGTGGCGAGAAATCGCCGCCAGATGAGCCCGTGGATAAGTATTCGGTTAATGGCGACAAGCAAACTTGAAAGAGCTCGAGGATTTTTTGCAAGATTGAGTTTTATGTGCTTAAAATATAGGCGTTGGATGAAACTCAAGGTTGCTTAGAACAGTCATGTGAGATAAGAGCTTTAAGTTCAGGCGGAGTGCTCACGATGTAATTCGCACCGCTTGCGACAAATTCAGCCTTTTCGCCGAAGCCCCAAAGAACCGCACAAGAAAAAACGCCAGCTTCTTTTGCTCCGAGTATGTCGTACGAGCGATCGCCGACCATAAGACAATGCTCCGATTGCAAATCATTCCTTTGAATAACATAACGAATAACGTCGGCTTTTTTTACACGTGAGTTTTCTGCTTCATCGGCTCCGCCTACAAAGTCAAAAAGCGGCATCATCTGAAGCTTGGCTAAAATCTTTCGTGCAAAAATCTCTGGCTTACTGGTCGCTACAAATAATTTTTTTCCATCGTGCTTTAACTTCTCTAAAAGCTCATGCACGCCAGGATACATTTCAAGCTCAAAAATTCCCTTTTCGGTATAATATCGGCGATACACCATAATTGCATTTTGAATTTCTGTTTTCGGTAAATGCAATATGTTCAAAAAACTTTCCTCAAGAGGCGGTCCCATCATCCTGCGATAATCCGCTTCGGATACTTTCAGTTTATAGTGAATGGCGACTTTTTCAAACGATTTCATAACACCTTGCGATGTGTCAAAAAGAGTTCCGTCAAAATCAAAAAGGATATTTTCAAATTTGCTCATAAGCGTTTATTTTCTATGTGTCTTCAAAAACTGGTGCCAAAAGTTTTGCGAACTTGCGATTGTATCATAAAACTAGACAACTGTCAAGCAAAAAAACTATCAACTATAATCCACGTCAACTTGCAAGTAAAATTATTTTTCAGTATAGTGCTAAAATCTCAGGTATTTGATTTTAAGTGAAAAGATTTATTTGCTGAAACGGATGGAAAGCGTCTACAAATTGTTGGCGATAAAGGGACTTGAGACAGGAGTTGAAAATGCGAAAACATTGTTTGATTTTATTTTTAGTATTTTGTTTTTACGGGACAAGCCTTTTTGCCAATGATTTCAGTTTCGGAATAAAAGCTTTTGGCTTAAGTATCCATCCAAGCGGTGCTCCAAATAATAAACTTTTTCCATGGAAAATTGATTCAAAAGGCATTGTAGTTGTCAATCCATGCGTAACGCTCAATTTTGAATATTTTATCTGGAAGGATATTATTTCCATGAAAGCTGTGCGATGAATATAGGAATCGGCCCGACGTATTTGTATAAACGTAGCTGGTACAAATTGCCTAATTACAACCCGGCTTCCGAGTCATACAAAGGCGGAACAAACGGCGAGGACTGGCAGCATCTTTTTTATTGGTATGCAGGCGAAATCGAAACGAACGTTAAAGTCAATGATAGCCTCGACGTATCCATTACAGTTATTCCGGGCGGCATGGAATTAATCAATTTCAGTTTGGGCTTCCGATATAATTACCATGGAAAAAAAGCTTAAACATCAAGCGGACACAAAACTTAGGAAGCCGTTATAAGGCTACTTCGAAAACTTTTTTCATCGATGTGGATATCTGAACAAACTAGACATATTCGATGATCAAGATTTTAATGACAAGACGCTGCACTTTTTTGAAACAGCTATTACCATTTAGCTCGCTAAAATATTCTTTATGACGCGTTCTTAACATTGGTATATTGGTTATTTTTTTTCGTGTGTAAGTTATCGGTCAGCTATTAGCCCACTTGCTTTTTTGTAAAAAATGTTTTATAGTAAACCCATGGCTTCATTTATTTTGAGTCCGTCGCTTTTGAGTGCCGATTTTTCGAAGCTTGACCGTGAAATACGGTTTGCAGAAGATAACGGTGCAAAGTGGCTGCATTTTGATGTTATGGACGGACATTTTGTGCCTAACCTTACATTCGGTGCACCTGTGATTTCTTCGTTGCGGGCTTTAACTGAATTGGTGTTTGACGTTCATCTTATGGTTAAGAATCCTATGGATTTTGTCGATAATCTCAAAAAAGCTGGAGCAGACTTTTTTACGTTTCACGTTGAAACTGAGCCACATGCGGATAAACTTATTTCGGCGATTCACGATGCGGGAATGAAGGCTGGAATTACGTTGGTGCCGTCAACGCCAGTTTCTGCGATTTCGCAAATTTTGCCGCTGGTTGATTTGGTGCTTGTGATGTCGGTAAATCCAGGGTTTTCGGGACAGAAGTTTATTCCATATTGTTTGGATAAAATTGCAGAAATACACAAGATCCGCTGTGATCGCAATTTGAAGTTTAAGCTTTCTGTTGACGGCGGAATAAATACTCAAAACATACAGGCGGTTTTGGATGCTGGTTGCGATGTGGCGGTTTCAGGTTCGGCGTTTTTTTCAGGAGATTTGCGTATATGAGCAATTACAAAAGAAAAGTTGTTTTTTTTATTTTGTGTGCGTGGGCGAATTTTGCGTTTTGCGTTGACGCAAATCTTGCTTCAGGTATGGAGCGTTACTCGAAAGGGGATTTTTCTTCGAGCATACTCTACTTTCAAAAAGCGGTTGACGCATCAGGCGGTAAAAACGAAGACGCACAATATTGGTTAACTATGGCTCTTGCTTCCGACAAAAAATACAGGAACGCACTTGCAGAAGCAAAACGCTTTTTAGCTCTTTATCCGAAAAGCACAAAAACACCAGAAATGTTGTATCAAAAAGGTCGGCTTGAATGTGCAGTCGGCAATTATGATTATGCAATTTCTACACTTTATGATTTTATAAAGCGGTATCCAGACGACAAAGCGATTGCGTCCGCGTATTTTTGGATAGGCGAGTGTCTTTACAGTACATCGCGTTTTGATGAAGCTCGAACGATTTTTTCGGTTGTGCTTTTAGATTATCCAGACTCGGCAAAGGTTGAAGCTGCAAAGTACAAGCTGGCACTGATAGACCAAGCGGCAACTCAAACTGAATTGTTGCGGCTTTTGAAACTTAGCAATGATGAAACGCTGCGTCTTTCGCAGTATCTTGAGCGTCTCAAGGCGGAGCTAAGTCAAGCACAAACCAAATTACAAAGTGCTGGCACGAGTAAGCTCGATGGCAACAGACTTGCTGAGTTGGAACAGTACCTCATTGACGAGCGTCGAAAAAATGCGGAGCTTTACGATAAGATTACGCTTTTGCAAATGAAAAATGACGAGCTCACAACTATGATTGCGAATTTTGCAAATGCGTCGTATCTTGATAAACCTGCTGAAACGACTACAACCACGACGGAAGTTCCTGTACCTGTACCAGTGCCTTCGGTAACGGTAACAACTCCGCCAGTTGAACCTCAGCCTGTGGCTCCTGTTGTAGAAGCCCCCAAAGAACCAAGTGAAGAAGAGTTGAAAAGACGGGCTGCGTTGGAAGAATTGTTGCGAAAGGCAGGTCTTCTCAAGACTATGTATGATGAAGTTTTGGACGGAGAAAAGGGAGAGTAAAATGAAATACTATAAAGCGATTTTTGCAAGTGCATTATTTTTTGCACTAACATTTTCTGCGTTTGCAGCAGGTAAAACTGAAAAGTCTGAACTGCAAGCTGGAAATCTTAAGGTTGTGTTTTATAAGCAGTCGGGAAGTTTTTGCTTGTATCGGCTTTCGGAAGTTGGTAAAGATAACTGGGTTCCGCTTTATGATGACAGGGCTCTTGCTAGCACAAACGGCTACAGCATTTTAGTTGGAAATAAAGTATACTCGGCAAAGCGAAAACTGGGCAAAAAGCTCACCGTCGAAAATACTGGCAGTCAAATTGTTGTTAATTACCAACTCACAAAAGATATGATGCTCAAGCAGCGGTTTTATTTTTCGACTGAAAAATACGGAACTAGCGGTCGAGTTTTGTGCATCGAAACAAGTTTTGAAAATACAGTTGGATATCCGATTGATGTAGCACTTAAAGCAGTTTTTGATACCAACCTCGGTGAAAAAAAACGTGTTTCACTTTATACTGATGCCCAGTCGATTATGTCGGAAACTCATATTGATGTGGCGGCATCCAGAGCAAACTATATTGTAAGTGCAAACTCAATTTCTGCCTGTGTGTTTTTTATCCGCTCCGAAAATCAGCAGGTTGCCGTACCGAAAGAAATTTTTGTTGCCAACTGGGATTATCTGCAAAGTATGAAGTGGATTCCTGCATCTGTTGAAGGTCGTGCCTTTTCGACAAGATATTACAACAACGATTCGGCTTTGCTATTTGTGTGGGATTCAAAACGGATTGGCTTGAATGAAACGTATACTATTACAAACTGCATCGGTTACTATGACTTTTTAAAACGTGATATTCCGCAAGAAGCTGTTGAGCATCACTTGCAAGCCTTGCCAGAAAAGCAGAGAAAAAATTATGACGATATTCAAAAGCTTTTGGAGCAAATTGAAACTGTAAAAAATAATTCCGACAAGTATTCCGATGACCAAATTATTCGATTGTCGGAACAAGTCGATGCAGCCCTACTTGAAATCCAAGAATAAACTTTCTATAATGCTATCATAAAGTTATCTTTAAGGAAAGTTAGGTTAAATGGCATTGTCGGTTATCAATCAAGCACAGCGGTTGTTTGCAAAAAAAAAGTATAATGAAGTGATTGCACTTTTGCAACCGCACGTATTCCAATATAAAGATTCATTTGAATTTCACTTGTATTTGGGGTTGAGTTTCATGTGGACGGGAGAAATATCTCTCGCGTTGGATTATTTTTCAGGTGCGAGAAAAATTCGCGTTACGGATCCTACATTGCTTTCTGCACAAGCTGTGCTTTTTTTGCGACGTGGCGACACGGGTAAGGCGGTCGATTATTACCTTCAAGCCTTGCAATATGACCCGACGTATAAAACAGCCCAAAAGGGTTTGGACTTTTTGAAGCGGCACACTTCATCGGAAGAAATCGGCGACTTTATCCAGTCAGGAAAAATTAAATGCCTTTATCCTGACCCGACGACTGCATACAAAAAGAAACGCACCATGATGCTTGTATTTGTTACGATTTTTTCTGTAACGATTTTAGGTCTTTTTGTGCCGTCAATTATCGGTCGTTATAACAAAATGTCGGTCGGCAGAAAAGATATTTCCGAGCTTTCGCTTGAAAGTCTGGAAAAGCGTGAAGCCGTTGATGCACAGGGCAATTTTTCACTTGTCCTCACGAAAAGTGAAATCATAAAAACCTACGATCGGGCACAAAAGTATTTTCAAGAATATCGCGACAACAAAGCACAATACGAAATCAATCGCATTTTGCAGTCGAACGCCTCCAAATCGATAAAACACAAAGCAACCATTTTGATGGAGCTTCTCGAGCAACCTGATTTTGATACTATCAAAGATTCATTTGATTATGCAATCGTGTCCAAAGAACCGCTCCTCTATGACGGCTGTTACGTGGTGTGGCGCGGTACCCCTTCAAATATCGCAGCTGGTGAATATAACACATTGTTTGATTTGTTCGTCGGTTACGATACCAAAGCTAAACTTGAAGGTGTGGTTCCAGTTACTTGCCACTTTGTAACGGTAATTGATACAGAAAAGCCGATTGAAGTGCTAGGTAAAGTAGAAATAAAAGACGGAATGTTGCGATTGCAAGGTGTTAGCATATACCAAAGCAATAAACCACTTAAAATAAAATAACAGCACTAAACTTCATTCACCGAAAGTTTATCCACAGGGCATATTAAAATCATTTTCGGATTTTAATATGCCCATCATGTTCAAAAGCATGTTCAAAAATTGAGTTCACCGATGCCACGCTTTGCAGCATTGAAAAATTTTTAACTTTTGGTATACTCAAACTTTGGCAAGCTAGTTGCCGTTTTAAGGAGATTTCCAATGCAAGACAAATACGAAGCTGACAACACAGAAAACAATGTGTCTGAGATTTCAAAGACATCGCAAGCAGAATCTGAATGCGGGGCTGATGAAAATACCGCATTGCTCGCAGACACGATTGATAAACTGGCTAATGAAAATTATGCTGCTGAAGAGAATGCTCAAAAACCAAAAGCACCATCAACCGCTCCAGCCGATAAAAAGTTTGCCGCAAAAAAAAAGAAAAATCCTTTGTTTACTTTTTTGAAAGTTATCGCAGGCTTTGTCGCATTGATTTTAATTGGGTGGGTTTTATACTGCTTGATTGTACGCACCGATATTGAAAAGCACGTGCCAGAAAATTTTTCGTTTTATGTTTCAGTTCCGTCGGCTTCAAAGCTATTAAACCAAACGCTTGAACTTCAAGCCTTGGATGAAGTATTGTCGGATAAAAGTTTTGAGGCAGCGTACGCGGCTGTCAAGGCAATGCGTGCGAATGAGTTTCTTTCGAGTAAGTTGTTCTCGATGTTGGCAAACGTGCGGACAGACGTTGCTGTATATTCAAGCGGAGAAGCGTCACAACTTTATTTATTTGTAGATCTAGGATTAAGCTCAAGTGTTACACGTCTTTTGCCACTTATACTAAGATTTAATCCTCACTTATTTATTGATGCTGGCATTTCTGACATCGAGATTTTGAATGATAGTGCAGGGCGGTATTATTCGTATTCGGTGATGCCTGAGAGTAAAATTCTTTTTCGCTTCTATAAAAATCTACTCATCGCCAAAGTAAGCACAACACAAACTGAAGAAAATGATTTTGCTGCGTGCTTGCAAGAAAACGATTATAAATTCCGCAAAACGTTCATTACCGATTTGAAAAAAAACACAAAAGGTACTATAAATGTTTTAGCCGATTTAAACGGAATAAAGCCGAGTTTAACTTCTAAACAAGGTGTGATGAAAAACATACTCAACGAAATTACTTTTCCAGAACGAAGCAATGTAAATTGTATTCTCAAAAATGATTCGATTCAAATCGGCGGTGATTTAAAACTGCACACAGAAAGCTCAGAACTTAAAAACATTTTTGCAAACAAAGCATCTGTTCCGAAAATGATTAACCGCATTCCTGAAACCGTTGAGTATTTTACGCTCCTTAACTTTTCATCGCCAGATGAACTTTTAAAAAATCTAAAACCATTTTTTACCGATGAAATAAACCATGCTTATAAAAATGCTGACAGACTTGCAAAAACTTTTTTGGGTGCGACACTTGATAAGTTAATGCTTTCGTGGATTGGTGAAGAGCTTGGTGTGTTTGCACTTGATTCAATTGCAGCACCTGTATTTTTTACGTCGATAAAAGATAAGTATGCGTGCAACGCATTTTTTGAAAAGCTTTTCGCTTCTGCGTTAATCGATCAAAACTCGACAACTGTTGTTGACGGTATCAGAATTTCTCGCATTGTGTTTCCGCCTGCTATTAAGTTTTTGTTAAGGCTATTCGGTATTGACTTACCAACTCCGTTTTATTTTATAGATGATGGTTTTGTATTTTTTTCGGAAAGTGCTGAAGGTATCGCAAAATACAAATCGGCATACAAGGACGGAAATACTATTATCAAAAATGAAAACATTAAAATGATGTTGAAAAATAGTTCTTCGGAAACGTCGTTACTTTTGTATTACGACCTTGACCGAAGCATTCCTTTTTTCTTGCAGCAAAACAAAATGCTCGGTAAAATTCTTTCGCATTACGGAACAGGTATTTTATCGTTTAAGTTAGAAGGAGGAGATAAATCATCTTTTAGTTTATATGCGGTGCAAAAAGAGCGAAAAGCATTAAAAACAATTTCAAGCTTTCCTAAACAAGTGAGTGGAAGACTTTATGGTACGCTGCACTACGCGAAAACAAAGGCTGGAACGCCGTATTTATTTTGGTCAACAGGCGAAAAACTTTTTTCGTACAACACAACTTCCGACACTATTTCGCAAATTAAAACCGATTCGCAAACACTTATCACACTTGAACTTGACTCAGGTAAACTCAAAACTGTTTGGGCATTGTCGAAAAACGGTATAGTTTACAAGATGAATGAAAACCTTGACTCGATTGTCTCTCCGATTTTAACTGGATACAAAAGTGTAGGTGAGCTGGTTGTGCTTCCCAAAGGTGAATGTGCATTTTCTTTACAAGATGAATCGCGGTTAGCTATAGTAAGTGCTACAGGTGAGGTTAGGTTGTCCGATGACTTATATGCCAAAATGACAAACTCTCCGCTTGTTTATCAGTCGAGTGTTCTCATCGCTTTGCCACGGAGCTTTGACAGTCAAGTGCATTTTTTGTCGACAGATGGAATCGAGGGCAGTCGCCTGCCGATTGAGCTTGAAGGTATTTGTGCAGTTAAGCCTGTTGCCTTTGAAGGAGCGAAAAAGACTGCGTTGATGGTTAATATCACCGAAGCTGGAGTGTACACGTTGCACGATTTCCGAAATGAACAAGGTGCCGTCAAACTGCATGAAAAGGAGCTTGGCTATTCTGTTCGTGTGCAGCCAGTTTATTCGAAAAACTTAAATGCCGTTATGGTGCTGGATACGTCGGGTGTTTTGCATAGCTTGGAACTTGACGGCACGGAAACCGCGTCAGTAAAAATTTCGCAGTACTCCGACGATATGCAGTTGACACTCAAAGATATCACTGAAGACAATCAGGACGAAGTATTTGTATCAGGTGGCGGTAATGCGGTATATGCGTATTCGTCGCAGTTTACTTTACTTGACGGCTTTCCAATTTTGGGAATTAGCAATCCAGTATTCCTTGATGTAAATTCTGACGGCACGGAAGACATACTGACTTTTGGAATTGATAGTAAACTTTCAGCTTTTAGTGGATTTTGGAAAGCTAAAAAATAATACTTGCGTTAAAAAAATAACGAAGCTTAATTTATTGGCAGTATTGCATTTTTGCTTACTGTTCGAAATTTTTAATTGAGGTTGAAAATATGAATTCAGAAAAAAAACTTTTACCGTATATCACCGGTTTTTTTGTTGGTTCGCTGATTATTTCGAATATCCTTGCAGTAAAGATGGTTGCGATAGGGCCGTTTGTGTTTGACGGAGGTACGCTTTTATTTCCGTTTTCGTACATTATCTCGGATGTCCTTGCGGAAGTATACGGATTTAAGCAAACATGGAAAGTAGTTATCTTCGGTTTTTGGATGATCCTTTTTGTCAATATGAACATTATGATAATTGCGTTCTTGCCTGAGGAAAGTTCGTGGGGATTGCAGCAAGCCTATGATAGTATTTTAATGCAAGTTCCGCGCATTACTTTAGGAAGTGCTTGCGGGTATTTAGCTGGAAACTATTCAAACTCGGTATTTCTTTCGTTGATTAAAATCAAG
Organism: uncultured Treponema sp.; assembly: GCA_937890985.1. GTDB lineage: Bacteria > Spirochaetota > Spirochaetia > Treponematales > Treponemataceae > Treponema_B. The sequence continues at coordinate 20,613 of CALAEM010000089.1, forward strand.
ACAAAGGGTAAATTTTTATTTTTGCGAACAATTGGTTCGACGCTCATTGGCGAATTGCTTGATAGCTTTGTATTTGTTGCGATTGCATTTTTCGGTTTATATGACATAAAAGTTTTACTGATTATGGCACTTTCGAACTATGCATTCAAAACTGCAATCGAAATAGTTTTCACGCCGATTACGTATAAGGTTGTCGCCGCAGTTAAACAAAAAGAGCAACTCGACACATACGACTACGATGTAAATTACAATCCTTTCGGATTAAAATAAATGTTCGGCTAAGCTTGGGGCGTTTTTTGCCCTAAGCTACAACCGCAAATTGACCGCACACCAAACCGCGAACAATTGCAATAACCGCCATTGAGTGGTGTGCGGAACTCTTTACGCAAGAGTTTTCTCCCGCACTCAAAAGCTTTTCGAGTTACGCAGGTGCGTAGTTTAACAACTACATCCTTGTACGCTGTTAAACTATCCTATTTGTGCGATATTATAAATCTAGCTTACATTTTTGTACACGCCGTCAGTGGCGGGTTTTTGCTACACAAAAACAACAACTCGTTTTTCAAATTAAAAGCACAAAGTTAAAAATGCACCGCGTATGCTTGCAAGCTCTTTTTAAGTCCGCTTTACGCGTTTAAATAGCTCGTCACGAGTGATAACTGTCCAAAGCGGACGACCGTGCGGGCAAAGAGGCTCGGTGAGTGCAAATGTTTTTTGTGCAATATTAAAAGCTGCTTCAGGCGAGAGAATATCCCCGTCTTTGCAGGCAGCCCTGCATGCAGATGATGCGAGAATCTCGTGCAGCAAATCTGTGTTTGCCGAAGCCGCTTTTTTTATATCATCAGCAAGCTCGGCTTCCGTACCTCGCCATAACACAGGAACTGCCGACACAATCCAAACAGACTCGCCCGCACATTCCAAGTCAAAACCTTTTTCACGCAATGAAGTGGCAGCCTCCGCCAAAGCTTCGTTTTCGGCTCTGCTTTCAGTTTCGATGCGGTAAGGCACCAGCAATTCCTGCTTTTGCGGTGCCGCTTGTTTTAGTGCTTCAAACAAAATGCGTTCATGTGCGGCATGCTGATCAATTAAGTATAAATTGTCGTTTTTTTCAATGGCAATAAAAGTTCCTGCAACTTGCCCCAAAAAGCGAAAAGACGGTTCAGGCACATCAAGCGGGCGAAGCTCATTCGCTTTTGTTCTTTGCCGCAGATACCGCTCGCTCATATCCGAAACCGAAAAACTTCCATTCGACAAAAATTCTCGTGCTGCTTGACTTTGTGTATTTGTTTGATTTAGCGACCTTTCATACAATGTACGCTTTTCAAAATTATCGAAACGTGTTTGTGTTGCAATTTCATCTGTGGAAAAATTTAACTTTGAGGCATTCTCACTTTCAGCATCGCTTTTTTCAAATCCTTGTTTTAAAACTGAAACGGTATGCACTTTATAAAAATGCGACACTGCTGTGCTTATCGCTTTGTGAATGTCAGAATAATTCGAAAAACGTGCTTCACGCTTTGCTGGATGAATATTAAAATCTATAGCTTCTGGTGCAACGGTTAAAAATACTAATGCAACAGGATGTGTGCCATTTGGAAAAAACGGAGCTGCACCATAGTCGACAGCCTGCAAAAATCCATATTCGTCAATCCGTCTTTTATTTGCAAAAATATACATGTGCTGCCGATTTGATTTTGCAATCTCTGGAAGTCCCAACACAATCGTTGCAGAAAAATTTTCACCTACAGTGTTGATTTCAAAAAAGCATTCCGCAGGTTCGGTAAAGTGCAAAGCATCAAGTATCCGCTCTTTGAATGTTGCAACTTTTCGTAATTGCATCGAAAGGCTGCCATTTTGTTTTAGCTGCATTTCAATGGAAGGATTTGCCAAAGCTTTTTCGAGAAATACTTGCCGGCACATGCGTGCTTCAGTTGAAGCAAGTTTTAAAAATTTTTTTCGTGCCGGAAAGTTTGCAAAAATGTTTTTTACCGAAACGTTTGTGCCAGCGTTGAGCGTGCTTTTTGAGATTGTACCGTTAAAGTATTGAAAGGCAAGAGGCCCTTGTTTTGTCGTTGTAATTTCCAAGTCGCTGACAGCTTTTATCGATGCAAGTGCTTCGCCTCGGAAGCCTAAACTCGTAACCGACAATAAATCTTCAATGCTTTCGATTTTACTTGTGCTGTGCGTTTCCGTGCATAAAGCTAAATCTTCTTCGCTCATGCCAAAACCGTTATCCGAAACTCGTATGGCGGTAATGCCTCCGTCGGTGAGTTCGACTGAAATGCGGGAAGCGTCCGCGTCGATTGCATTATCCAGCAATTCCCGCACAACAGATGCGGGGCGTTCAATCACTTCGCCTGCAGCTATTTTTTTTGCAGTTTGCTCGTCAAGTAGCTTAACTGGTTTATATGTCATAATTACACGATTGTACCAAAAGTTATTGTTTTACGCAATGGACACATATTAATGCATCCGCTCATAAACATAATAAATACATTTTTCAGTTTCGTGTAAAATTTTAGAATTAAATCCGATGAGAAAGTTATTTGTAAAAAATGTATCTCCATTGCAAAGTTTTTTAATTTCAGTCAAGTATATTTTTGACACAAAAGGAAGGCAAGACGTGTAAAGCGATAAGCCCCCAATGCAAAAAACCTCGTCCGAGTTTATACCGCTTGAAGCTGTACCGCAAAAAGGTGCGTTCCAAAACTCATCTAAACTTTTTATAAAAAAAACCTTTTGACGATTTGCAAGTGGTTTTTGTGTTAGTACGTAAAGCAAGCGGTTAGGTAAGCCGTCTTCAGGCAAGGTTTTATAAGTGTTGAAACCTGCAAGACAAATATGTCCGCTTGTTTTTTCTTTGAAGTAACGCATATCCTCAGGACAAATCCATGGAATTGAGCCTGCTAAACCGATGGCGTTATTTTGACTTCTCGCAACAATAATAGAAAGCTTCCGCTGCATAATCTTTTTAATTTTGCGGTACGTTTTTAGTCGCGTTGAGGAGTGCGAGCTTGCACAAAACGATGAAGCTGTGCCATATTTTGCACCACAATTCTATCCGAAAAAACTTCAATGCGTCCTTGATCCAAAAACTTTCGGATATTCTCTTCGACCTCGGATATTGTCATTCCAGCCCATCTTGCAACACCTTCGAGATTAATATCAAAAATTCTCATTTCAGAGCTTCGGTCAATATTTGTCATAGTTTCGTCGAGCATTAAAAATACATCAGCGAGTCGAGCTTGTTTGTCTTGAATTGTTAAAATCATAAAGCGACGCTTTTGTTCGTAAATTCGTTTGATAAACGTACGCAAGAGAACGAGAGAAATTTCAGGATTGCCGTTCATCAACTGCTCAAAATTTTCTTTGTTAAACTCTAAAACTGCAACATCGTCATAAGCTATCGCACTTGCAGAACGCGGCGAGTTATCCAAAATCGCCATTTCACCAAAAATTTCGTGCGGTTGCAAAATATCCAAATTCTTTTCAAAGCCGTTGATAATTTTAATCAGCTGCACTTGACCGCTTTGAATGAGGTAAAAAACATCGCCCGGTTCAAATTCCGAAAAAATCAATTCGCCTTTTTTAAACCTTTTTGCGAAACGGTTTACTGTGCCATTTTTTGAAGCATATGGCAAAAAACCTGTGTCGATTTTTTCTGGTAAGTTCAAGCTACTAATATCTCGAGCTTTTTCAAAAAAGGCTTTCGATTGAGCTACCGCTCCGGTTTTTTCATAAACCTGTCCCAAGTACGAAAGCAGAGTACTGATCCGTTGAGACTTTGGGTTTTGCTTGATTGTTGCACTTAAAAACTTAATTGTCTCGTCAAATTTTTCAAGTCCGATTAAGCAACGTGCAATTCCAAGTATTGCAAACTCGGAAAATTCTTCATCGCCACAGTCCACAAGTTTAGAATACTTTTGGTAAGCTTGGCTAAATTTTCCAGCTTCTTCGTCGCGTGTTGCATCAATTAACGCTCGCTCAATATCTGCGAGCTCTTCGTCGGAAAGACCAGTCGGAGTATCGAAAGGGTTTTGCGGCAATGATTTGATTGAGCCAAAGTCTCCATTGAGTGCGGCTTGACAATTTTGTATTAACTGTTCGGCTTTTTCGCGGTGTTTTCCGCGTCTGAATAATGCGAGGTAGCGTTTACAAACGGCTATGCAGATAGAATAATTTTCCGAATTAAAAAAAGCTTCGGCAACTGAAAAAAGCCCGTCGTCATTGGAAAGTTCGACATTTTCGGCTTCACTTTCTTGTCTGATTACAGAGTTGATTTGCGTGTGAATTTTTCGAAGTTGTTTGGAAAAAATTTTTATCATTTGCAAAATGATACGCGGATTTTTTACGGCGAATCTTTCAAACTCATCAGCCGAAAATGAGTAAGCTTCAGAGTCGCTTAAAACTACTGCCGTTTCTTCTCTCGGGTAATTTCCAATCACCGCCTTTACACCGAAAAGTTCGCCCTGTTTGATTTTCTCGGTTATCTGTTCGCCTGTTTCGATATCTTTGTAATTTAAAACAATCTTGCCTTCTTTTAATATATATACTCTGTCAGCAAAATCGGAAGCAAAGTAAACAACCGAATTTGCTTTATATTTCACAACTTTTGGCATTATTCCTCCCAATCACACGAACGCGATACTCTGGATAAAATTCGGCTAGATTATATCATAATGGCAAACTTTATGTAAGATGCTACTATCGTGATTATAGATAAAAGGGTAACGTTTTAAAAACAATTACCCTTTTTGTAAAGAAGCGTTTTTACCAGCTTTCTTGTCGGATGATGTAATCGGTAAAATCGTTTAATTTAAGAACATTTTTTACTTTATCCAAATCTTCGTTGCGGATACCGTACAAAACAACTCGGATAGCATTATCTGTTTTTTCGTACGCGGGTTCAAAGCCTACTTTTCGTAAAGCTTCAACCAAGCGTATTGAGTTTTCTTCACGTGAAAAAGAACCAAGCTGTATGCGCCAAAGCACAAGCCCCTTTGCTTTTTCAGCTGGCGTGTAAACCATTCCAGTAGTTTCAGTGCTTACTGTTTGCGTGGTAACTTGAGTTGTAGTTGTGCTTACAACAGTTGCTGGCGTGGTAGTAACAGTTGTTGTAGTTACTGGTGCGGTCGGTACCGTTGCTGGTTGACTGACAACTGTCGGCGTGCTGATTAGCTTAATCGAAACGCGAGCGATTCCCTTTTGCAACATACCTATAGCATTTGCGGCGGCTTTCGATAAATCGATTTCACGGTTTGCAACAAAGGGACCTCTATCATTGATGCGAACAAATACTGTTGCTCCTGTGTCCAAATTAACTACTTCAACAATTGAACCAAACGGAAGGGTGCGATGAGCCGCCGTAAAAGCGTTCATATCGTAAATCTCGCCGTTTGCAGTTTGCCGTCCGTTAAACTCTTCACCATAATACGATGCATAGGTTTCGGCGGTAACAACATTCGACTGTGCAAACACACTTATACTCAATCCCAAAGACAACAAACATACAATAATTTTTTTCATATCATGTCCTTCTTCACTTCGGCAGCCTCTAAAATTTTAGATTGCCGACTATTCAGAATATCGGACTGCCCCAAAAAACCTTTAGCCTATTTTCAGAACATCCAACAGCGTTTTTACAATCAATAACACAAGGACTACAATCATAATCGTCTTTAAAAACTAAATTAGGCTTTGCATTATTTTCATAATGATATACATAATCTGCCAGCGGTTCATTTATCCGCTTTGTATTTATGGTAGAAAGATTTAGCTTTTTGTTGTTCAGCAGTTTAGGTTGAAAAGTTATTGGGCTTTGTGGTACAATGGGGAAGGTTGAAATAATGTTAGACTGACACGCCTGTAGGCGTGCTCAGTAGAAAAGAATTTTGGGCGAAGCAAGGTAGCGATTGTATCTGAGCTCGCAAGGAAGTTTTTTAGTATTTATATAAAAACTGCAAGTAGTTATGTAAAGAAATATTGTATCATCAAAAATTTCATAAAAGGAATCAAAAATGGATAAATCAATAACATACATTTTAAAACAAAAGGAATATATCAGATATACTATTTCACGTGTTTTTAATTTAAAAATATTCTTCATTTACTTTATATTAACTTTTGTATTTTCAATTAAGTTAATAGTAGAAAAGTTTTCTATTTTATATTTAATTTCTTATATAATTATTGCAATTGGCACATCATTTGCCTTAACATTAATCCTTACATTATGGATGATTCTTTATGGAATTTATACGTATAAGAAAGATAAAAATACACAAATGAAAACAACAATGAATTTTCATGAAGACTATTTAGAAGAAATAACAGAATCTACGACTTTTAAATTAAAATATATAGAAATAAAAAAAATTGAATTGTTAAAAACAATTTTAATTATTTATATAAGTCCTGCAAGAGTTTTTATAATTCCTAAAAGTAACGATTATAATATTAAGGAATTATACTCAGAACTTAAGAAGTTGAAGAACAAAAAAACAGGCTACCCCCCGCTTCCTTGACATTGCCTTTACGGCAATGCAGATCAAGCGGATGTTAGACAGATGCCTATCGGTGCGATAGGCTGCAACTTTGAAAGTTATGTGTTTTTATATAGCATAACGTCTAGAATAGGTCACCTATTACGGCTAGAATAGGTCACCTATTACGGCTACAATCGATGCCCTATTTGTGCCGTAATAGATGACCTCTTTCAGCACTACACGAGACAGTCTCGTGTAGCACTACAATAGGTCGCATGTTTCAGTACTACATGAGGCTGCCTCGTGAAAAAATAAGAAAAAAAACCTGCAAAAAGCCACTAAATGCTTTACTTTCTCGCAGCTTCACCGCCTATAAGCACTTTTATTTTCGCCACCCAACACCGCATGGCTCAATAGTAGTAAGAAAACTTTTTTGATAAATTCTTAACTTTTTCATCAAAACCACTTTACTTTATTTTTTTTTTTTTCATATAATATATAATAATAAGCAGATTTAGTCTAAAAGATGTTAGGTTGATGTGCCTCAAGGCAGGCAGGTAACGGAACCAATCGAAACAGACTTTCGACCTAAAAATAAACTTGCAATGAAAAAGCATTGCGAAAGGAAGGGTGAAAATGATGAAACAAAAAGGAAAGGAGAATTAAAGATGATTACAAAGAGCTTCGAAAGAAAATTAGAAAACCTTGGTGCATTTGAAATTAGCTTTGATATGTTGAAATTATCAGAAAAGAATGAGAAACATTTGAAATTTTTGAATGCAGGAAGAGGAAATCCTAATTGGATTAATACCTTGGGAAGATTAGCTTTTGCAAGACTGATGGAATTTGGCGTGTCAGAATGCAAAAGAACTCTAGATAAAGGAGATTTAGCTGGATATGTTGACTCCAAGGGAATTGAGGAGAGGTACAATGCTTTTTTAAATCGTGACGATGAGGTGGATGTATTTCTTAAAAGGATCGTGGAGTATAGCGTAGACCATCTAGATTTAGATAAGAAAAGCCTTATTTTGGAGCTTACAAATGGTATTATAGGAAATAATTATCCGGTTCCTAGCCGTTGTTTGGAGAATACGGAGCACATCATCAATGCATTTCTTCAAAGCATTCTATATGGGAAGACTGATTTAAGAAAAAATACTAAGGTATTTCCAGTAGAAGGCGGTACGGCTGCAATTGTTTATATATTTGATTCCTTAAAGCATAATGGACTACTTAATGATGGAGACCACATTGCAATCAACACACCGGTATTTACTCCTTATATTCAGATTCCGAGACTATCAAATTTTGATTTAGCAGAGATCGATGTTCAAGCAAGGGAAGAAAATCAGTGGCATATTCCAGATTCTGAATTTGAAAAGCTTTTGGACCCTTCTGTCAAGGCATTTTTCTTAGTGAATCCATCAAATCCGGGTTCTCGTAGTCTTACAGATGAGACTTTGGAACAGTTAAGAAAGGTAGTTGTAAAGCGTCCGGATCTTATTATTATAACAGATGATGTATACGGTACTTTTGTAAATGGATTCCGCACTGTTTATTCCGTTTGCCCAAGAAACACTATTTTGGTTTATTCGTATTCAAAGCTTTATGGTGTTACAGGATGGAGACTCGGAGTTATAGCAATTAATGAAGATAATGTTTTTGATGAACTGATTAAGAAGCTTCCTGAGAAGAAGAAAAAAGAACTAGAAAGCGATTATTCTATCGTTACACTTAATCCTTCGGAAATGAGCTTTGTTGAAAGGATATGTGCAGACAGCAGATCTATTGGATTGTATCATACAAGCGGGCTATCTACACCACAGCAGATTATGATGGTTCTTTTCTCTATGACTCATTTGGTTCTTGAAAATGAAAAGGATCAATACATTGAAGCTTGTAAAGAAATTACAGCGATTCGTTACCACAATTTAATGTCTACATTAGGTTTACCTGAGGATAACAGTGATTTCAATGCTAAATATTATACACTGATTGACATATATCAACTTGCAGAGACAAATTATGATAAGAACTTCGCAACATGGCTTAGAAATGAATTTGAGGAAATAGATTTTCTTTTACATCTAGCAAAGGAAGAAGGTGTTGTGTTGATGGAAGGAGTTGGTTTTGGAGCAACTCCTGGTACAGTTAGAATTTCAGAAGCAAACCTAGAGGACAATGATTATAAGAAAATAGCAAACCGTATTATATCCCTTTTGAAAGAATATTACGAAAAGTATACAAAAGAGAAATAAAGCTATAGTGTGGAGTAATTTAAAATGAATATAGGTTTAATCTCACATGAAGTGTTGGAAACAGCACAACGTATTACGGTAACAGGCTTCTCTGATATAGCCCATTATTTGATTGCTAATCCAGTCATTTCTATCTTTATATGTCTTGCACTTGGATATTTTATTGGAAAGGTAAAGATAAAATCCTTTACGGTAGGTGCCACTGTAGGAACTTTGTTGGTAGGACTTCTCATTTCCCTAATATTGAAGGGGGCAGGAACTTACGAAATTGACGGAACGGTGAAGACAATCTTTTTCTCACTATTTATTTTTACTATCGGATATGAGGTTGGACCTTCATTCTTCGCAAGTTTAAAAAGATCTGGCCTTAAAATTATTGTCTTATCCATATTCTTCGCCGTGGTAGCTTTTGCAGTTTCGATTGTTTTGTTTAAGACCTTTGGTATTGGAGCTGGAGAAGCTGGCGGAATTTTGGCAGGTAGTCTTACACAGTCAGCAATCTTAGGAACAGCGGATTCTACTATGAAGGCTATGCTTTCAGGAACAGAACTGAAAACGGCTGAAAGTCAAATGGCAGTTGCATATGCACTTACCTATGTTTTTGGAACGATTGGGGTAGTTGTGTTTTTGAGAAATGTTGCATCGAAGTTAATTGGTGCAAATTTGACAGATACAGTTAAGAAGAAAATTGAGCAAACAAATTTCCATGAGTCTTCTTCGGAAAACACTGTGGTTGGAAATATTAAAGCACGTGCATTTTGCTTAGAAAAAGGTGCAGAACTTATTGGCAAAACAATCGGTTCCATTGAAGAACAGTACGGTGATTCTCTTACAATAATTCAGATTCTTCGAGATGGTAAACAGGTGAATCTTGCACCGGATGTGCAGCTGCTTGAGAAGGATACAGTTACGATTATAGGACTTCTTGATGCAGTATTAAATTTTGAAGCTTCCGGCATGGAGGAAACTAATGATTCAGAAGCTCTTAGGCTAGATGTGGTAAAGCAAGAAATAGTTTTAACTAACAATTTCTCTCTAGATGTTATAAAGAATCTTTCAGAAAATGGAATCGTCATTTCAGAAAGGATGAGAGATAACGATATTCTCCCTGAAGAGGAGGAGTTAAAGGCTCTTGATCACTTGATATTGGTGGGACCAAAAGCTGCTATTTCTAAGGCTGTAAAAAAACTTGGGTATGTGAAGGATACAGGAACTGAGACAGATATATCTTTTATCAGCATCGGGCTTGTAGTTGGTCTATTAATAGGTGCAATCAGCTTCGTTGTATCCAAAATTCCGATTACACTTGGATCTGGTGGAGGAGCTTTAATTGGAGGACTTCTGTTCGGATATTATCAAGATAGACATTCTAACTATGGACTGATGCCGAAAGCAACCCGATGGTTTTGTAAGAGTGTTGGATTAAATCTCTTTATAGCCATTGTGGGACTTACTTCTGGAGCTTCCTTCATATCTGCATTGCAATCTATGGGCTTAAAGGTACTATTAATTGGTATTTTGGTAACCATTTTGCCTCATATTGCTTCCGTTTACTTTGGAAGATTTGTGTTAAAGTTGGATGCTGTAGATATCATTGGTGCTCTATGTGGTGCTGGAACGTGTACAGCAGCACTTAACGGAGTTGTGGAGGAATGTGATTCAAGTATTTTTGCTATAGCATATACACCAGGATATGCAATGGGAAATATTTTACTTACAGTCTTAGGTCCTCTTGTAGTAGCGATATGCATACATTAGTTATTTGAGTAGATAAGATAGATTCATACATTTATTTTAAGGAAATTTATTGGAGCATTAATAAATTCAAAGCCTTTTTATAATAATGAAATCGTTTGGAGTATTATTGAAGTAGAACAAGTAACATTGGAAAATCAAGTATATATAAAAGGGGAACTAAGCAAAGCAAGACCTGATGCTAGAGTTAATGTATTGAATACAGAACTAAGTAAAAAAGAAGAAAAGGAAGAGCCACGTCTTGTACAAGGAATTAGTGAGTTTGTTTATTTACCAGAGTTCTCAGGGATAGCATTTCGAAGTATTCCAAATCAAATTGAACCAAAAGCATTTATTAGGATATTTTCCAAAATAATTGAAAATACTCTTGGAAACTTTTTTATTCAATGTGAAATTAAAATGCTTGACGACTTAAGAAGTTTTTATGATCGTCTATCTTTAATGGATAGCATTGAAGTTATAAAAGCGAGGGTAAAGCCTCCAAATCCTCTTTTTGGAAAATTATGGGAATCACTAAAAAAGTATTTAAACGATAGAAAATTAGATGAGCTTCAATTGAAAGAAATAGCTAAGAAGAAAGGAATTAATACAAAGATTAAAGAATTGATTCAGCTTATTTTAGAAGGAAGTGAGCAAAAAATACAAGAATATATTGCAGAAAATCAAATTAGTTTAACAGATCTTGCGTTGTTGATGTCTCTAGATGGATATGGAGATGGTCGTCTGGATGGTAAGCAAGGACAGAAACACTTCTTCATAAAAACACACGAAAAAATTGTCCACTTTTCTCTTCCGACCGAACATGATTTTACAGCAATATATAATGAGACAAATATTATACTAAAGGGAATTAGTGATGAACGTTATATGGAACATTAAGAAAATTGCTAAGGCAATCTTCATTAGTGTAGAATTTATTTATTTAATAATAATGATAATAATGAAAATGTTTAATATTACATTTTTTTCGGAATTTGGTATTTTCATTTACAGTTCTTACTCCATTGTAAGTTTTTTCACATTAGGATTTCCGATTGCTATTTTTATTTATGCAATGACACTTCAAAATGTATTATTACAACCTCAAGAGAAATTATCAATTCTTGTTGAATGGCCAGATTATCAAGAATATAAGATTACTACATTTATTGGTTTACTGTTTTGTATTTTACCAATTCCACCAACATTTATTTCATGGATGATGAAAGACTATTATTTAGAATATGATTTAGGATTTTTCTACTTATTATTAATCGGAATTAGCTTGATTTCAGTAGTATCTATGTATTTTGCGAAATTTAAAATCAAAGAAATATTAAGTAAAATCGAATAAAGAAATTTGTCTAACACCCGCTTCAACCTGACATTGCCTTTGCGGCAATGCAGGTTAAGCGGCGGATGTTAGACGGACACGCCGCTGGCGTGCTAAGGAGAAAAAAATATGGTACTTAAAGAAACGACTTCTAAACAAGATAGAATAGATATTGCACTAGAAATGTATAATTTAATTGGAATAACAAAAAAGACACTTCGTAAAACAAAAATAGGCTGGTCTGTTGTTCTTATAATTGGAATAGGAGCATTAGCAATGGGGTATTGTATGAGAAATACCGGTAAAAGTGGTAATTTTCGATATTTCAGTTATTTATATGTATTTGGTATTCTCTATATTATTCGTTCTATGGTTGGATTAATTTTTTTAGAGAGAGAGTACAAATCTCGTGCTACAAAAAAATTAAAAAAATATGATGCTGAAGTGCTAAGGAGATATAACATTTCTGAAAATATTGAAACAACTATAGAGGTAACTGATAGTTACGTTGAAACAGTAAGTCTTGGTACAATTTCTAGGTATAACTTACAAGATTATATTACAAACTCTGAATCAAAGAAATTTTATATTATCGAATTCTCAAATGGAAGGTATATTTTCTTAAAAAAAGAAACATTTAAAAATAAAGAAAATTATGATTCGATTATAAAAATAATAGAAGAAAATAAAACTTTAGAGATGTAATGAAGAAGAGGCTGAAAGCAACTTTGTATCTCTTGACAATTTAGTGTGATTTTAAGATAATTATTTAGTAAAATATTACGAATATTAGAGATGTATATGATTGCTATAAAACCTGTTTCGGATTTGCGTAAT
>CALAEM010000090.1 GCA_937890985.1 uncultured Treponema sp.
TGACTTTCGAGTTTTTCAAAAACTATATTTTTGAAAAACATCGCCAATTCTTGAAACGCCCTGTGAGTTGAACTTTCGGTGAATGACGACGATGCCAAGTTTGCAAGTTCGAACGATTTTGGTGAATTTGATTTATGTGTGAAAATGGTGTAGCTCTTGAAAAATTAAAAAAAATGCGGTAGACTGCGGTATTGTTTAATATGGGAGATTTGCATGATTATTACTTTCGCAAATGGTGAAAAAAAAGAATTTTTGCATCAAGTTACTGGCAGGGAGTTGTTATCGCTTTTTGGGAATGCCGATTATCCGATTGTTGCTTTGAAAGTCAATAATGAAGTGCTGTCGTTGAATTATGTGTTGGATGTCGATGCAACTGTCGAGCCTGTTACACTTGACTCGGAAGAAGGTGCTGCAATGTATCGACGTACGCTTTGTTTTTTGTTGGCGGCAGCGGCAAAAAAAGTCTATCCGAATTTGAGGCTTTTGGTTGGTCATAGCCTTGCCCACGGGTATTATTATACGTTCAACAACTCAAACCACAAAACGCTTGACCTCGCGAAGATAGAGGCGGAAATGCACGCGATGGTTGAAAAAGATTTGCCGATTGAAACAAGTCGGATAAGTTATGAGGCAGCACATGAGTATTTTGAAAAAGCGAATCAACCTGCAACGTTGAACCTGCTAAATTACCTGAGTAAACCTAAGTTTTTAATCACTAAGTTGGCGGAATATCGGGATTTGTATTTTCAGCCGCTTTTGGACAGAGTTGGTTTCATTAAAGCATTTGAGCTTTTAAAATACGATGACGGATTTTTGCTTCGTTTTCCGAAGTCGCAAACGCCCGATAAACTTGACACTTTTGAAGATGTGCCAAAGTTGTTCAATATTTATAAAGAATACAAAAATTGGGGAAAGCTGGTTGGTGTGAGTGCAGTCGGAGATTTGAACCGCTTGATTGAAAACGGGCAGATTGACGATTATATGGAAATGTGTGAGATTTTGCAAAACAATAAAATTGCTCAACTGACAGCCGATTTTCAAAAGAAAAAAAGTGCAAGGATTATTTTGATTGCTGGGCCTTCAAGCTCTGGTAAAACGACTTTTGCAAAAAAGCTTTCGTTGAACTTGAAAGTGGCGGCGTATAATCCTTCGATTATTAGCTTGGACGATTTTTATTTGGGGGCGGCAAATGCACCGAAAGGCGATGACGGAAAACCTGACTTTGAGTGTCTTGAAGCTCTGGATTTGGAGCTTTTGAATCAGGTGCTGCTCGATTTGATGGACGGCAAGGAAGTTAATTTGCCACTTTACGATTTTAAAACAAGCTCGCGCCGAAAAGAAACAAAAAAGTTTAAGCTGCCAGAAAACGGCATTTTAATTCTGGAGGGAATTCACGGAATTAACGAAAAGCTCACGGCGAAGATTCCTGCAGAGCTGAAGTATCGGATATTTTTGTCGGCTTTGACGCAGCTTAATTTGGACGACCACAACCGAATTCCGACTTCGGATAATCGCTTGCTGCGTCGAATTGTGCGTGATGCTCAGTTCCGAGGAAGCTCGGCAGCACAAACCATCAGAATGTGGAGAAGCGTTCGTGCCGGTGAGAATAAGTATATCTTTCCGTTTCAAAATACTGTGGACGCTTTTTTTAACACAGCACTGGATTATGAGCTGCCAGTCCTGAAAGTGTATGCCGACCCTCTGCTTCGAGTTGTAAAGCCAACCGAGCCTGAATATAACGAAGCCTGCCGTCTGTTGTCGTTTTTGCAAAACTTTTCGGTAGTGCCTGCAAACTCGGTTCCTCGTCGCTCCATTGTTCGCGAGTTTATCGGTGACAGTGCTTTTTCGTATTAAGCCGAAAGTGAATCGGTGATTGTAAGCAAAGGCTTTATACTTTCGTAGCTTGGCTAAAATTACGGAAACGCAAAAAATGACACAATCGATTTATTTAGACTGGGCGGCAACAGCACGCCCAAATACTGCCGAAAACGCACGGGCGTTGGAACTCGCGGAGAAAGCTTTTGCAAATCCTTCGGCACAACATATCTTAGGCAAACAAGCCAGAGAATGTTTGGAAAATGCACGTGGGAAAATTGCGGCACTTTTGGGCGTTAACGCATCGCAAATTTTTTTTACATCGGGCGGAACGGAAAGCGACCACATTGCAATTTTGACAAATTTAACCAAGACGAATTTTGCAGATTATAGTGTCGCGGTAAGTGCGATTGAGCATGCAGCTTTGAGAGAAGAATGCGTGTCGCTGAAAAAGCTCGGAATGGAAGTTTTAACTGTACCTTGCACCAACGACGGATTTATCACGGTTGACGCTGTTGCTGAAACAATTCGAGAAAATACAACCTTTCTTTCGGTGATGACGGTTAATAACGAAGTTGGAAGTGTGCAACCGATTGCAGAGATTGCTCGTTTTTTGCGGGAGCACTCGAAGCGTAGAATTCATTTTCACACAGATGCAGTGCAAGCAATCGGTAAAAATTTATGCTCAATCGGAGAGTTGGGCGTTGACTCGCTTTCGATTTCTGCACATAAAATCGGAGCGTTACGCGGGACAGGCATTTTGTTTTTAAGCCGTCCGACAGAAGTGTTTAACCGCGGTGGCAACCAAGAAGGCGGTATACGCTCAGGAACGGAAAATCTCGCAGGCGTTTTGTCGTTGCAATTTGCATTGGAAAAATACGCTGCGGATTTTTCTGGCAAGATAATCGACGCACGGGAAAAAGCCGATTTTTTGCTGAGCGAGATTTCCGAAATGGAGCATTTTGAAATTGTACCGAAAACACGCAACACTGGCAATGAAAACTTTTCGCCGTACGTTCTTCAAATTGCTCACGCACATATCGCTGGCGAAGTGATGGTGCGGGTGCTTTCCGACCGCGGAATATTTGTTTCGACTGGTTCAGCCTGCTCCAGTGCGAAAACCAACCGCCCTGTCCTGCAAGCAATGCGAGTTCAAAAAGCAGTGCAACTCAACGCTTTTCGTGTTTCGCTTGGCAATGAAACAACGTATGACGAATTGCGTTCCTTGGTGAAAGCTCTTACTGAAGTCGATGCCGAATTTTCTGTGTAGTGCGAACTTTGGTGAAAACTTTTCGGTGGAGTTTTGAAAACGCTTGACTTTTTATGTGTTATAGTGTATTATTAAGATAATATATTAATGCTGAATATATTCGGAGATATAAAATATATATGGAAGAATTGCAGGAAAAGCCGCAGAAAAAAGATATAATCATAAATCATATAATTACTGTCCTCGGCGTTCTGGGAATTATTGCAACAATTGTTCTATTTTATATTGGCTTTTCAAAAGGGCTTTTAACCGATGAAACGAAGATGGCGAATTTTTTACGCAGTACTGAACCTTTCACGCCGATTGTGTTTTTTTTCATCCAGATTTTTCAAACTGTCGTGCCTGTTATGCCTGGTGCAATTACCATTCCAGCAGGAGCGCTGATTTTCGGCGAGTTTTGGGGCTTTATATTGAACTATGTGTCTATTGTAATCGGCTCGATTATTGCGTTTTGGTTGTGCCGAATTTACGGAAGGCGTGTGCTTTGGGTGCTTGTCGGTGAAAAGGCTTTCAGGCGATACATAAAACTTTTGGATAAACCTTCGTTTCGGAATATTTTTATCGCTGGAATGGTTGTGCCTTTTATGCCTGCCGACATTTTCTGCATGGTTGCTGGCGTTTCAAATATGCGGTGGAAATTTTTTTCTATTGTGCTAATTTTGGCAAAGCCTGTTTCGTTGTTTTTTTACACGGGAGCTGCAGTCTTTTTTACAAAATGGCTATGTACTTTATTTTAAAACTTAAGTATAATGGCGAGTTATGGTGTCTCGAAAAACTCTGTTAGCTTTTTAGATGCTTGCCATAAATTTATAAGTTGTATGTAATGGAAGTTTTATGAAAGTTTTACTTTATAGCGAAATGCTCGACAAAATCGGTAAATCGGGGCTTGGTCTGGCGATTTATCACCAAAAGAAAGCTCTTGAAAAAGCGGGCGTTGAATGCACGTTTGACCCGAGTGACAGTTTCGATATTCTACACATAAATACGTATTTTCAAAAGTCGCAATTTATAGTGAGGGAGTGCCGTCGAAAGGGCATTCCGATTGTGTACCACGCACACTCAACTATGGAAGATTTCAAAAACTCTTTCAGCGGGTCAAATTTTTTCGCACCGCTTTTTAAAAACTGGCTAATGGCGTGCTATAAAACTGGGGACGCCTTAATCACTCCGACTGAATACTCAAAGTCGCTTTTGCAATCGTATGGTTTAACTGCCCCTATTTACGCTATTTCCAATGGGATTGATTTGCCGTCGTTCCGCAAGATACCTAATGCCCGCGAGAATTTTTGTCGATGTTATGGATTTTCCGAGGATGATTTTATAGTTATGGGGATTGGGCTTTTTATCGAGCGAAAGGGCATTCTCGACTTTTTGGAGCTTGCGAGAAAACAGCCGTCGATGAAGTTTATTTGGTTCGGCGAAACAAACCTTAACATAATACCGCACCACATCAAAAAAGCAATTCAAAACCCGCCGACAAATGTTACTTTCGCGGGCTACATACCCAACGAGCAAGTGAAAGCAGCATTTCAAGCTTGCGATGTTTTTTTGATGACCACGTTTGAAGAAACCGAGGGCATTCCAGCTTTGGAAGCATGTGCCTGTAGAACACCGATGATTGTGCGGGACATTCCAGTTTTTAATCCTTGGCTGGAAAACAAAAAGCACACTTACAAAGCGAAAAGCATCGATGAGTTTGAGCAGTTGCTTTGCGGAATGAGGCAGGGAATCCTGCCGAGTCTAACCAACGAGGCGTACAAGGTTGCTGAAGCCCGCGATTTAACTGTCATCGGCAAGCAACTCAAGCAAGTGTACGAAAGCGTTTTGGCAACGGTGCCACTTCGACAAGCAAAAAGGCATTTTTTTGCGTCAAAAAATTGAGTAAAAGTCGTCGATGACTGAAAGCCAGACATAAGCGGATAACGCGTGAGCATTTTGCGTAACACGATGAAGCTTTTAGTTGAGGGGAAGAGCATTGGCGTAAACAGTAGCGTACACCGCATCTTTGGCAGTTACCGCATTGCTTTGCGGATTGCGGTGTACGTCCATTTTGGGAGCGACTTTGAGCGTGCGATGCCGAAATCACATTCGTTTTACAAAATCAAGCACATCACCGAAATATAAAAATTGTTATGCAAAGATTATTTTCACAAATCTTTTTTTACCGGCACGCAAAATGAGTTCCTTTTTTGCGGGAACTGCAAAAGTGGCTTTGGTGTCGGAAACGTTTTCGCCGTCGATAAACGCTCCGCCTTGCTCAATCAAGCGGCGTGCCTCGCTTTTTGAGGGGCATAAGCCAGATTTGACAAAGAGGTCGATGACGCCAAGTTCGACTTCGGCGACGTTTAACGTAACGCTTGGCATCGAGTCGGTGGAGCCTGCACCGTAAAAGGCAGCCTTTGCCCCAGCGAGGGCTTTATCTGCTTCCGCTTTGCCGTGGACGAGCCGCGTTACTTCGTGGGCTAGGCGTTCTTTTGCTTCGTTTATGTTTCCAGCACAAAGTGTTTTAATTTCGCTTGGCGACAAAAACGTAAAAAGCAAAAAAAACTTTTCGACGTCGCGGTCATCCGTGTTTCGGAAATACTGGAAAAAATCGTATGGCGACGTGAGCGACGGGTCTAAAAAGATTGCCCCGTTTTCGGATTTGCCCATTTTTTTGCCGTCAGCTTTGGTTAAAAGCGGAAAAGTTACGGCGTGCACTTCGTCGCCGGTTTTACGCCGCACGAGGTCAACGCCAGCGACAATGTTGCCCCACTGGTCGTCTCCGCCGATTTGCAGCTCGCAGCCGTGTTTTTGGTGTAAAGTTAAAAAGTCGAAACTCTGAAGAAGCTGATACGTAAACTCGAGAAACGAAAGCCCCGTTTCCATACGCTTTTTGTAAGCCTCAAATGTGAGCATTTTATTGACGGAAAACTGCGAGCCAATTTCACGCATAAATTCGATAAAGTTCAAATTTGCAAGCCAATCTTTGTTGTTCGCAAATGAAACGTTAGGTATGTTGGCAAAGTCAGGACTGACAAAACGCTGAATTTGAGCTTTAATCGATTCGACGTTTTCGTCAATTTGTGCGTAATCCAAAACTTTGCGCATTTCAGTTTTTCCTGACGGGTCGCCGATTCTGCCTGAGCCACCTCCGATTAAAATAATCACTTTGTGTCCAGCTTGGGCGATATGCTTTAACGCAAAAATCGGCACCATGTGCCCGATGTGCAAACTCTTTCCCGTCGGGTCGAATCCAGCATACATCGTCACTTTTTTTTCGTCAAGCAATTTCGAAAGGGCTTCGATGTCTGTGCATTGTTTCATAAATCCGCGTTCTTTTAACGTTTCCAAAACTTCGTTCATAAACTCAGAGTATAGCCAAAGCATGCATTTTAGTCAATGCTAAGTGCAAAACCAGCACACATTCACCTAATGTGCAACCGACATCCGTGGCGTGGAAGTTGCCGTCTTTCGGTTGCCATCATGTGCCGAAGCATTTTCGGAATACGCAAATTGCTTGAACCTAAACACGAGCAAACACACAACACGGCTTGTTTTTTTAACTGAAAACCATGCTGGATTTTTCGGTTGAAAATCATTTAGTTGTGTAGTATAATGGAAAAGGTCGAATAACTGTTATGACGATATGTCGCTGGCACGTTTTCGCAAGGAGTAAAAATGAAAAAACTATTTTTGTCAATTTTGTTGATTACGATTTGTTCCTTTTTGTTTGCACAAACAAAAACTATAAAATCTGATAAAGGTCACGCTAAATTTGAAAATGATGACATCTGGATATGTGCTGTTTTAGTTAATGATTTGAAATCAACTGTTAATGAATGGAATTCAATTCCAGAGAATGCTGCACCTAAAATTTCATCAACTACAAAAGCAAGTCTGGATAACAATTTAATTGTTCCTTTCATAATTTATAAATTAAATACAGAAGAAATTTCATCAATGTATTATGATTGTGAACTTGTAAAACCTGATGGTTCAAAGTCTAAATCCAAAGGTAGCAAACTTATTTTTTGGAAAAGCAAACCACAAAATATAAATTTATTCTATTCCGTTGTGCAAAATTGTGGTTGGAGCTTGGATGAAACTGACCCAGAAGGCGAATATATAATAAAAATAAAAGCGTACTCAGATAAAAAAGAAATAACAGAATTTCAATTGTCATTCACTTTCACGAAATAGTTAGCGTAAACACCCGCCTCAACCTGACATTGCCTTTATTGCAGTCTAGCTTGACAAGTTATTTTGCTTTGTGGTACAATGGGGAAAGGGTCAAAACGAGGTTAGGCTCAAACGTCGATGGTGCGTTTTAGAAAAAGGTTGTAATAGAATGGTTTTTCCAGGTTTAAAAAAATTGGGCAAAGAATTTGGGTTCAAAAATAACGGAACATATTTTTATGGATTTATCAATAATACATATGTTATGTTTGCAGATGGAGCGAATCAGAAAAATGTGAGTTTCATATTTCCAATTGAATTAACTGAAGATGATAAAAAGAAAATTTTATCTTGGAAAAGGAAAGGATATGCAAAAACTATAGATTTTTTTGACGATCAGTCTTTTGATGTTTGTATTATATTTGCAGAATATTTTTTACCTTTCAAAATTTCAAAAATAAAAGAAGTAATTGATGACATAACGGGTTATATTACACAAAAATATCCACAAGAAAAATTAAAATGCTGTGGAGATAACTGTACAGCAACAGATGGACTTAATATATTTGATGTTGATGGTATTCCGGTTCCAATGTGTTCTTCTTGTGCAAAAAGATTAGAAACTAAAATTGAAAATGCGTATGAAGATTTTAGGCTCCAACCAAATAATTATCTTCAAGGTTCAATAGCAGCAATAGTTTTTTCTATTCCTGGAATATTAGCAACATTCATTTTATTTTTGTTAGGTAGAATCGCAGGTGCGTCAGGTTTAATATATTTTTATCTTTCACAAAAAGGCTATGGTTGGGCAAAAGGTAAAATGAACAAGATAGGGGTACTTATAATTTCTTTAATAAGTTTGGTATACACAGTTGTAGGAGTATATTTAAGTTATATTGCTGTTATCGTAAAAGAACTCTTGAAGCATCCGGAAATGAAAGGTTATCCAATATTTGAAATTGTAAAGCTTTCTTTTGAATTAGTAAAAGAACCTGAAGTCAAAAGAGAATTACTTACAAATATATATTTATCGTTGTTTTTGTGTGGTATTTGTATTTTAATAAATATGATTCAGTTATTAAAATCAACTGGCAAGGTAAAAATAAAAAAAGCATAACACGCTTTTCAAAGCCGATAAAAACTTTGTCACAAAAGTTGCTTTCCACATCTTTGTGCCACTGCAACGTTTGCAGCAATTTTGCGCGTTGTGCAAAAATGCTTTTACTGTTCAAAATGCATATTGTGTTGAAAACTAAATTTACTTTTCATTAAAAATTTTACAAAATTATGTGTATTTTTATTTTTGTTTATTGACAAATGTTGCACAATGATATACTCTATATCAGAGGAGCAATTAATTGTATATGTACTTGTGTATAATATAGCGGGTAGCTTTACGCATTACAAAAACTAGAATTAGGAATAGTACAATGAAAACAAAACAAACACTTTTACGTTCTTTTAAACTTATTGCAAAACATAAAGGCACAATAATTGCGACGATTTTACTTTCGCTTTTGGTTACAATGTCAGGAATTATCAGTAGCTACACATTGCGTTTTTTAGTTGACGAAGTTTTGATTAAAAAACGTCTTGACTGGATTTGGAAAATTCAAGGGATTTTTTTAGCAGCCGTTCTCGCCGAATGCTTTTTATCGGTTTTAAATGCACGCCTTTTTGCAAACCTTGCGACAAAAGGTTCCAAGACACTGCGTTTGAATATGTTTTCTGCTCTTATCAATGCCGACTATCTGGAAGCAAAAAAACTTCAGTCGGGAAAAATTATCAATGCATTTATTGGTGGAGTCCAAGGCGTTTCCAGCTTGCTTTCAAACGGCATTCCTATGGCTCTTTCTGCCATTATTACGATTGTGCTTACCGTTACGGTAATGTTTTTAATTGATACTAGGCTAACATTGGTTTCTCTTTTTGTGTATCCAGTTTTAATTATGGTGAATGCGATTTTAAATAGGAAATTGGGAAATCATTTTTCCAACAATCAACAAAACCGAAAAAATATTTCAGGGGATATTGAGCAATCGATAAAATGCACCGATAACATTCGCACCTTTCATTTATTCCCTTTTGTAACAAAAGAATTTACTGGGCATATTGACCGCTATCATAAAACGAACATCGCCATTTCAGTACTATATGCTCTCATGAATAAAACAACATGGGCGTTTATTATGGTTCCGTATCAAGCTATTCTCTACGGGATCGGCGGTACTTGGTTTATAAAAAACGGCAGTCCTTCAATCGGCACAATGATGATTTTTGCTAACTTCACAAATTATTTAATTGGTCCAGTAATGTCATTGGTGAATATAAATCAGTCCATAGCAGATGCACAGGCTGGTTTTGCTGAAGTTGATAGTGTGTTACAAATACCGCAGCAAAATAGGAACGAAAATGCAGCATGTGAAAATGATGCTAATTATGCCGAAGTTAAAAATTACGTTTTTAAATATGATAAAAACTCAAAGGCAATTTTGCAAAACTTTTCCGAAACCTTTCCGCAAAATAAAACAACAGTACTTTGGGGACCAAGCGGTTCCGGCAAAAGTACGCTCCTTAAAATTATCGCCGAACTTATTTCCGATGTACACGCTGAAAGTGGAAAACTTTTTCTTTCAAATGAAGCAGTTACGTATTTTCCGCAAAACCCCGTTTTGTTTAATAAAACGCTCAGAGAAAATTTTCAACTGGTAAATCCAAATATCAGCGAACCAAAAATAATTGAGCTTTTAAAACGTGCAGGGCTTGAATCGATTATGAAAAAACGCCCGAATATTTTGGATGAACCAATTACCAATGCCGAAAATACTTTTTCAGGCGGTGAACACCGCAGGCTTTGCCTTGTCGTTTCGCTGAGTGCCGATACTCCAGTTCTTTTGCTCGATGAGCCGACTGCGTCTCTAGACCAAGAAAGTATCGAATGCATCGCTAAAATAATCCGCACCGAAAAAGCAAATGGTAAAACACTCATTATTGCAACGCACGACGAGCTCCTTAAAATCTGTGCCGATAAAGTGTGTTTGTTTGAGACTTAGATGAAATGTAATTAGTTGACAAAAACAAAAAATAAATGGATTATTATAAAAGAACAAAACGGCTAACGCCGTTTTTGAAGCCGATATTGTACTTTCATGTAATACGGTTTAAAATAATGTTAGGTTGACACCTACGGTGCGAAGGAGAAAAAATGAGAAAACTCTTTTTATTATTAGTATTGGTAGTTATTGGAAGCCATGGTTTCCCCAATGAGTATGAACCTAAAAAAATGTTTACGGAAGTGAATGATGATGTTGCAATGTATTTGGGAGGCGTGGTTGCAAAAGGAACAGGGGTAACAGCATTGCAGACCAATATCGTACCTCAAGGAAAAGCTGATATTGTAATAACATCTGCGGCAGGAAAAAAATTTGAAATAACAGGAATGAAATGTACTTCTATGGTACAGGCCTTGGATACAAGTAATAATGAAGTAGCTTATATGGTTACATTATTTACCGTAAAAGAATCTTCAGTCAAAAAACTAAATAAGCAAGTTAAGAAGAATCAAGTAAAGTTCTCCACCTTGCTTAATACACTTGGCGAAAAGGACTTAGATTCAGAAATGGCAGGAACTGCAGAAGAACCGGATACGAATACTTTTACTAAACTTAGAAATTTGCAGGTATATGATATCTTTGTGAAAACATTCGAAGGCAAAGAGATACATCTTCAAATTTATGTAGAAAATTTCCATGACGCTAAGGATTTGTAATTATTTGAAGCAAAAAATGAGTGCTCAAGCATAATTTGCTGGGTATATGGTCCGAACAACTCTGACATCACTATCATCAGACTTAAATCTCAGACAAATGAACAGCCCCGAGCATAAAGTTCCTATCGGAAGTATTTATATTTAAGGTGTAAGTGACTTTGTGACTTATAATAGGTAAGTATATGAAAAAAGTATTTGAAACGAATGATAAAAGAGCAAGTAGCTTCTTAAAAAATCATTTAAATGATAAATATTATGAAAGTGAAATCCGAAATGCTTCAGGAAAGTACGAATTATTTGTAAATGAAAATATTTACGATGAAGTCTTGATTGAAATAAATAAAATCACACAAGAATTCTTATGGTAGTACTTCTAATATCATTTCTATTTTTTTTGCCGATTTTGTATATCCGGGCATACCCTTAAAAACATTCCAATCTACCCACTCATAAGAATTTACTTCATTTAAATCAATACTAATATTTACATCTTCTTCACATAAAAACAAATATTGTAAATCATAATGATAATGTGCTGGCTCATCCTTTTTAGCATTCTCAGGAATCATATGTATTGAAATATTAAATGGAATTAATTCATCAAAAGGATATACACATTTATATTTTAACAAAGACGCATCTATTCCAGTTTCCTCAAACAGTTCTCTTTTTGCTGCCTCTAGAGGACTTTTATCTTGTATATCGATGTGCCCTCCTGGTTGAAGATATCTCTTCAAAATTTTGTGATGAATCATTAAAATTTTTTTGTCTTTGACTGATAGTACAAACAACGAAGCAGTAAAATGACCAACAAAGTTTTTCCTATCAATCAGATACCTCTCCTGTTTCTTTTCAAGTTGTGCATATACAGTCTGAAAACTGTTAGTCTCTCCCTTATTATGTGATAAATAATAGTTTACAATATTTCTATAGTTGCTCATATGCCATAAGTCTCCCTAATATTGGATTGGTTATGCCAGCCTGACATACTACCAGTCCACCTATCACCTCTTCGTCACATTCCCATCATACCACAAGCCCAATAACTTGTCAATCCAATCTGCCACAAGGCAAAAATAACACCTTTCTGCAATCGCAAGAATCGTATAAATAAACAGTCGGCATATTAGGTAATTTCAATGCAATGATGCGTTGTGTAATTTGGTTTTATTTGTGTGTAGTCAAAATATAATTAATCCTATGGAATAATTTGCACAATGAAGGCATCAAAACCGACAGCGGGCAATAATTCGCAAATTAGTTGGGCTCTGGTCTGATAAATATATGGGAATGCTTTTATGAATTATAAAAATCATAATCACATAGTTCAAAATGATAATATTAAACTGAGACCAATATGTGAAACGGACTGGAAATATTTATTTGAATGGAATAAAGACAAAGAGATAAATAATTATGTTGAATATAATCGAATCAAAATAAATAGTATTAAATCAAGAGAAGAAATAAGATTGGTGTTCAAGAATTTAAAATGACACGAGGATCAAAAAAGGCATTTACAACAAGCCGCTTTCCATCATGCTAAAATGTTCACCGCGTTCATTTAAAATCAAGTGATCCAAAATTACGATTCCCAAAAGCTCGCCGATTGAAACTAACCGCTTAGTGAGAGAGATGTCTTCTTCAGACGGTGAAATATTTCCAGAAGGATGATTGTGAGCAATAATAATCGAAGCTGCTCTATCCGTAATTGGGTCTGCGAACACTTCACGCGGATGCACTAGTGTTCGGTTGAGCGTGCCAACTGAAACAACTCGTATCGAGATTATTTCATTCGCACCGCTCAATGACGCGACGATAAATGTTTCCTGTTTACGCACCGCATAATGCAACAAAAACGGCACCAACGATTTTGGCGAAGTTATTTTTGAATCCTTAAGTGAAAAATATCGACGCCCCAACTCAAGTGCCGCCAGTACCGTGCAAAGTTTAGTCGCTCCCATACCGTCAATATAACGCAAATTTTCCGCTACGTCAGTAATTTTACTTTTATCCAAAGTTTTCATCACTTCCTTTGCCAATGCCGAAACCGATTTTTTTGCATAACCCGTCCGAAGCAGCAACGCAACCAATTGCTCGTCGGTTAATTTTTTTGCTCCGAATTTTAATAACCGCTCGCGAAAATCTGGTTTGGTTCTTTGCAACGGAGCAGCATTGGTTTTAAGTGACGCATTTCGATTGCATCGATTGTTTGCAGTTTTGTGAACTTTATTTTCTGCGTGGGAATTATTCACCAGCGAAGTAATTTGATTATTGCCCAAAAGTTCCTGCCAAGAAAACTTAGGCGTAATTTCTCCGTCAGCATCTAAATCGCTGGATGAAGTTAAAGCATTTTGCTGCATCGTTGAAAAATCCCCTTATCGATAATTATTTGTCGTTGCAAAATTCCAATACCCAACACAATGGCAAATGGTCGGAATATCCTCCGCCGTTTATAATTCGGAACTCGTTCGGAGTTCCACTCGCTGTCAGTAACGGACGCGTCGCAACTGGCGAGAAGTCCGTAATTTCAAGTCCTTTGTTATCGTGCAAGTTGTTAGAAAAAAACACGTGGTCGATTTGCTCCCACTCGCCTCGGTAAAAATATGAACCTCCGACAGCTGTATTTTTTTGAGTTTGAAAATCCAAAAGCCACACATCGGTAAATTTTTTCGGCAAAGTTTGGAACTCATTTGTTTGCTGATTAAAATCACCACAAATCAAAATATGCATATCAGGATTTTTTTGCAACACACGATTCACTTGTTGCAGAAGTTGCTTCTCTTGTGCGGTTCGAATCTTTTCCGTGTTGTCTCCGAGTTTCGATTTCCAATGTGCAGCAAAAAGCGTAACATACTCGCAATGTTGACCAACATTTATTTCTAGAACAGCCTTGACAAGAGGGCGGAGGCTTTTTGCATTGAAGCGTGAATCGCGAAGAATAAACTGCTCGAAGTCGCTGATTGGGAATCTCGAAAAAATCGCTGTTGAAAAATTGCCACCGCCTTTCGGAGGAAAAAAGACAACGTGATTATACCCGTCGGCGGGCGAAAACAGTTTTGCAAAATCTTCAATCACACGCATGCTTTCAATTTCCTGCAAGACGAACACGTCTGGCATTTTGTCTTTTTTACCGCCAAGCAACTGAACGGAAAGCTCGCCCGCCTCACGTAAACGCAGCAATCGAGTTTTGTACATTTCTGGTGTCCACTTTGTCTTGCGTCCTTTGAATTCGGCAAATTCTATTCCGTCCTCGATTGCGTCAAAAAATGTTTGCGTGTTATACGTAACAAAGTACAGTGGCTCGCCTACTGACACAACACGAGTCTTGTTCCCAATTAAATTTGAACATCGAATACATGATGTCAAAACAAAAATGCTCAAAAGTACACCGAGCATTCTAAATTTATTTTTCATACATTACTCCTCACTGCGGATTTTGCCTTTGTGGTTATTTTCAAGGAAGGCAAAATGCTTTTGACACATTTTTCCTTCCTTTCACAATCTAATATAGCAAAATTTTTATAAAAACATATCCGTCTTTTAAAAACTTTTTTGAAAAATTATGAAAAACTTAAAAATATTCTCGGCTTAATTTACTGATTATAAATCACATCACGCGGCTTCGAACCATTTGCAGGTCCAACAACGCCGCGTTCGTGCATTTCCTCGACAATGCGTGCAGCCCGGTTGTAACCAATTTTCAGCCGCCTTTGCAAATACGATGCGGACGCTTTTCCTTCCAACAGAACAATCTCCAAAGCCTTGTCATAAAGCGGGTCGCTATCTCCGATAAACACCTCGTCAATTTGCTCGTCTTCATCGATAAAAATTTCGTCATCGATATATTCAGGAGTCCTCAGCGTTTTCACATGCTCAACAACTTTTTCAACTTCTGTATCGGAAACAAACGAACCTTGAATGCGGACTGGAAACGGATTCGTGATACTCACGTAAAGCATATCGCCTTTACCCAAAAGTTTTTCTGCCCCGCTTTCATCCAGGATAATGCGGCTATCCGCATTCGATGCAACCATAAACGCAATTCGCGTCGGAATGTTCGCCTTAATCAAACCAGTTATTACGTTGATTGACGGACGCTGCGTCGCAAGCACGAGATGAATTCCGACAGCACGACTCATTGCACACAAACGTGCAACCGCGCTTTCAAGCTCCTTCCCTGTCGTAACCATCAAGTCTGCAAACTCATCGATGATAATCACAATGTACGGAAGCGTTTCAGCCGCGATGCCTTCTCTTTTAATTTTTGCATTATAGGTTTTTATGTCACGCACACTCATTCCGTCAAGCAAAGCATAACGCCGCTCCATTTCGCACAAACAATACTGCAAAGCTTGAAAGGCTTTTTTCGGCTCGGTAATTACTGGTGCAAGCAAATGAGCGATGCCGTTGTATAATTTCAACTCAACGATTTTTGGGTCAACCAACAAAAGTCGCACCTGCTCTGGCGTGCGGTTATACAAAATCGACAGGATAATCGAGTTGACGCACACAGACTTTCCGGAGCCAGTCGCCCCAGCAATCAAAAGGTGCGGAGTTTGTGCAATGTCCATCGTTTGCAGCCTTCCCGTTATATCCTTGCCGAGCAAAACTGGAACTGCCATTTTTGCAAGTTGTGGCACGTCGGTTTCAATCAACTCACGCATACTGACAATCGCCCGATTCGCATTTGGCACTTCAATACCCACGGCTTCTTTTCCTGGAATCGGAGCAACGATTCGCACGCTCGGTGCAGCAAGTCTCAACGCTATGTTATCCTGCAACCCAGTTATTTTCGAAAGCTTTATTCCAGGCGGCGGCATCAGTTCAAACATCGTAACGACAGGTCCCTTTGTGATGCCCTTGATTTCAACATCGATTTTGAATTCCTGCAAAGTTTCTTTCAAAATACGTGCATCCCGCCGCGTGTCATCATCAACAATCCAGTACTGATTATCAGGATAAGTTGCCAAAAGAGACGAAGGCACGTAGTATTCATACTTCACTGCGTTTGGACGAAATGCCTGCGATGCTTCATTCGTCGCAGGCGATAAAACGGCTTCGGACTTATCCGCAGGTGACGCAACCTCCGAGTTTTCAACCGTGTCCGAAAAATCGTCCGCATCATTCGGTTCGCCAACATCCTCATCCGCATCATCTGCCATACCAGCATCCGAAACGGTTTTCTCGTCATCAGTTTCCTCTGCTGCGTACGTATCATCAGTCGAACTGCCGTCGTCAGTTTTCGCTTCGTCAATCACGGCTTTCTCGGAAACATTATCGATTGCATCACCTGTATGTGCCGCGTCCATTTCTTCCTGCCACTCTCCAATATCCACTTCGTCATACGCAAAATCATCAGTAAAATCCTCGTCGTGGTCAGTCGCATCCGATGCAGTCAAAACGCCCGCTTCCATTATCTCAGGTTGACTTGCCTCATCTTCGGACTCAACCTGCGGTTGTTCATCGTCAGTTTCATCATCTTGTTCACCTAGGTTTTCGTCGGGCAAAACGACCATCGACGAAAGAAGCGATGAGCCTTCAGTTATTGTTGTGTTGCCGTCATGGTTTTCGTCGTTTTGAGCTTCATATACGGAAAGGCTTTGTTCGCTGTTGCTTTCGTAGGCAACACTTTCAGGCTTTTGCGTAATCTCCTCATCTGCAAATAAGTCTTCGGCATTATCATCAGGCACATCATCAAAAAAATCAGCCTCGCTTTGAAGCTCATCAGTGTGCGGTGATGCAGCTTCGTCCGCAGGTAATTCGCTCACCAAAGTTGCAGAAATTTTTTCGGCGTTTTGTTGCAAATTATTTTCTGCAACTTGGTTAACAGGAACGCTTTGTGCGGTTACAGCTTCGTATTTTGCTTGCGGTGTCTGTAAAGATTCGCTAGCCTTTACCGCTTCTGATGTTGCGTTAAAGCTTTGCTCCGACTCATCATTTGCTGTGCCGGTGTAACTTTCGCCAATGATATCGATTGCATGGTCATATTGCGGAGCTGGCAAATGACGGATGCCGATTTTTTCTGCCAACAAGATTGCAAGTGCGGCTTCAAGTGCAACAACCAAAATGCTAACCACAAAGCAAGACGTGTAGACGATGCCTGCCGCGTTGTAAGGTTTTAATTTGCCCGTGAGAAAAATCGCGAGGCGTTCAAAAAACACAAGCGTAAAAAAATAAAGTGGCGTACCGAGGCAGACAAAGTTCAGCTTGGTACTCCACACTGGAGCAATTAAAATAATAGCAAAAAATAAAATGATGAGCGGTATTGCAAACGAAGAAAATCCGTAAAACAAAAATAGTGCGTTGACTCCCTGCAATACGCCGTGCGACATTTCAATCCCGATGCGTGGAAAAAATAACGCAAGCGATAAGGCTGCGGAAATTCCAAGCAGCAAAACTCCCAAACAAAATGCAATTATTTTAAAACTGTAATTTTTCAAATCTACTGCCCCTGTTATTTTATATTTAAACAAAAAATGCGAAATAGCAAAACAAAATAATTCCGAGCGGAATTAAATAAAAGCTGAACACTTTTAGTTTTGCTTTTTGCAAAAGTTTTGTCAAAAGCTTGAGCGAAATAATTCCCGTGAGCAATGCCGCAATAAAACCAACTGCCAACTCGCCGATGCCTACATTGAGCGGGACTGTGCGGCTTCCCACAAGGTCTAAAATAAACGCCCCTAGAATTGACGGAATCGACAATATAAACGAAAACTCTGCAATTCGGCTTCGACGTATTCCGCAAAGCAGTCCCGCACTGATTGTGCTGCCAGAGCGAGAAATGCCAGGGAACACTGCCAAGCCCTGCACAATTCCGACGATTACAGCACTACGAAGTTTTATCATTGTGTTTTTATTTTCAACCGCGTCAGCTTCAGCCGATGCAGACGCAAGCACTGTGTTATTTTCGGCAAATTTATCGCAGACTAAAAGCAAAATCCCCGTTACAATAAACAAAAGCGAGATAATTTTTACTGGAAGATTTTCGACAAGGTCTTTGAGAGCAAAACCTATGACGGCTGTAAAACACGTCGCGATAAGCACTGCTGCAATAAAGTTCAAATCGTTTTTATCAGCTTCGGTTGTTTTGCGAAAAATAAAACGAACCGCAGTTGTGATTAATCGCCAAATCGTTTTCCAATACACGATAAAAATTGCCAGGAGCGTCGCAATGTGCAGAATGATGTCGTAAAACATAGGCACGTCGCGTAAATGTAGCAGCTCTTTTGCAACTGCGAGATGCCCCGAACTGGAAATCGGCAAAAACTCGGCGATGCCTTGCAGCATACCTAAAAAGAAACTTTCGATAAAACCCATAGCTTCGAGTATATCACAACAAACGAAAAAAATTAAGGTGCGAAAGGTATAAAGCAAAAACGACGTTTGCGTCAGAGGTTTAAAACCGAGCATTCTGCACAGTTAGCATACAAACTCAAAGTTCAAAAATTGGAATGACGCTGTTCACAAATACTACAAAAGCAAGATGTAAATTTACAGCTCAAATATTTTTCGCAAAGTTGATTTTAATCATAACGTGAATTCTTGGCTGCAGTGTTGCGTTATTTTACTTTTACAGCAATCATATAATCATGCAAATCGCCTTGGTATTCTGTGCGGTTTGATTTTAAGATGCTTAAATTTCCATCAGCTCTTTTTTTGAAAAACTCGGAATCGGGAAAGCCTCGCTCAAAATACAGAATGATAATCTCGTCTTTGGTTTTGAGCCACTTTCCATTAAATATCGTTGGCTTTTCGTTTTGATTTTTAAAGATGAGAAGTCGTGCAGTCTTATCAGAATGAAACTCAAAACCCATCGTGAGCGTTTTGTTTGGATTCGTTTTACTTGTAAAAAACGTCGCAACGTAAAGCCCTTCAATTGCCTGCAAATCCTGTTGCGTTTCATTATTCGCTGGCGGAACAATCGGCTCGCCTTGCTCTTTTTCTGTCGGCTGAATTTCAGGTGCGATAATTTCAGGTTCGGCAGGAATGTGCGGAGTACTTCGGCACGCTGCAAACATTACGAAAAAGCAAAAAATAAAAATTCGCAATGCATTCTTTTTTATTGACTTTGCACTTTTCATAAATTGCCTTTGTTTAATAATCCTACATTGCAACATTGTAAAACCGACTCTCCGCCTGAAAATATAGTTTTGCACTAAAAACGTCAACGCAAATTGCGTCGTGTGATTTCCTCTATTTTGCATTTTTGATAAACATATAAATTGCAACGGCGATAATCAGTGCAAAACCGATGCAACTTAACAAGTCGGGAATTTCTCCGAAAGCTAAAAATCCCAAAACTGCCGAAAAAATAATTTGCGTGTAATCATATACCGAGATTGAACGGGCTGGTGCGTATGCATATGCTGCAGTTACAAAAAATTGGGCACATGTACCAGCGGCACTTGTGGCGAGTAAGCACAACAGTTGAGCGTACGTCATCGGTTTAAAAAATAAAATAAAAAACGGTAAAATCAATATCGTGGAAAAAAACGAAAAGAAAAACACAATTATCGGACCGCGTTCTCCGCGTAGAGAAAGATGACGCACACAAGTGTATGCCGCACCCGCCATCATTCCGCCGCCTGCACCGATGAGTGCCGCAACGCTGTGCGAAAAAGTTCCCAGTGCTGGTTTTATAATCAGCAAACTTGCGGAAAAAGCAATAACCACCGAAATAATTTGGTACGGTTTCAACTTTTCTTTTAGAAATATAAACGAAAATAAAATCACAAAAAACGGTGCCAGCTTCGCTAAAATAGCAGCGTCTGCTAGAAGCAAATGGTCTAGTGCATAAAAATTTCCCAACACACCCAAAGTGCCAAATAACATTCGCAAAAATAAAAACGGGAGATTTCTTTTTTCAACATGAAATTTTTCATCGGAGGAAATAATTGCAATGAATGAAACAATTGCTGCTGTCAGGTTGCGGAAAAACACTTTTTGAATTGAAGGCAAATCGCCCGACAGTTTTGCAAAAAAGCTCATAAGTGCAAAACAAAACGCCGACAAAACCAAAAAGCCAATTCCCTTTTGTTTGGATGAAAGTTGTATCAAAATAAACTCCTCGTCAAATCACATAAACACCAATTACAAAACTTAAAATTTTCCACAAAAATTATTTTTATTTTATCGAAATTCTGCACCTTTCATCAATCTTTTGTACGATACAAAATCGACAAAAAATAATTTTAATTCCGTGATGTTTTAATTATTTGTTTCGTAAAACATTTATCAAAAGCAGAGGCTTTATATTCGTGCGTTATAATTCCACGAGTATCGTCGCCGTGCTTTTAAACGCTTGCATCGCGAAAAAGCTTAATTACATTATTGCATCCGCACTCAAGCTTAACCGTAAGTGTATCGCTTAAAAGTAAAATATTCAAGTGATTCCTGTTTTGCAATGCATAAAACTACCGTGAAGTATTTGACTATTTACGACTTGTTTGATAGTATGATAGTCCAATGATGTTAGGAGCGATACACAATGTTTTTGCAAGTCGAAGGAATTACAAAATACTACAAAGATAAAAAAGCTATTTCCGATGTTAGCTTTAATTTGGAAGAAGGCAAACTCTTGTGTTTGCTGGGGCCGTCTGGTTGCGGGAAAAGCACAATCCTCAATGCTATCGGCGGTTTTATAAAATTAACAAGCGGAAAAATTATTTTGGACGGAAACGACATCACAAACAAAGAACCTGAAAATAGAAACGTGTCAACTGTGTTTCAGTCCTACGGGCTTTTTGCACACATGAACGTTTTATCAAACATCATTTACGGTTTGAAGTTTAAACGAATCCCGAAAGCACAACGCATTGCAATGGGTAGAGAGATTATGACGACAGTCGGCTTGGAAGGTTATGAAAAAAAACAAATCGGTGAGCTTTCAGGTGGCGAGCAACAACGTGTTGCTCTTGCACGCAGTTTGATTATAAAACCGAAGTTGTTGCTTTTAGATGAACCGCTGAGCAACCTAGATACAAAGTTACGAATTGCAATGCGTAAAGAAATACAACGCGTGCAAAAAACTTTTAAGATAACTACAGTTTTTGTTACGCACGACCAAGCAGAGGCTTTTGAAATTGCAGACAAAATTATTTTGATGAATGAAGGCAGAATTATGCAAACGGGAACTGCCGATGAATTATACAATAAGCCGGCAAACGAGTTTGTGTTGAATTTTATAGGAGCAGCAAATAAGCTGGATTCGCATTATGTTCGGCCAGAGAAAATAAGTGTCGCAAAAGCTCCCGATGCGGAGCACACGGAAGCAGCCGACATAACAAATATTGTTTTTAGAGGTGAAACTATCGAGCTCGTTGTTAAAACTCACGAAGCAACATTGAGTGCATTTGTTTTGAATAACAACGAAAGTTACCGCATCGGGGAACGTGTGTTCCTCCGCTATAGCCCAGAGCAAATGTAAAGGATTATAGCTTTTGATAACAGCGTTATTAATTTAATGACTTGCAATAGCTACTTGACATCAGACAATGAATGATGCAAAAAGTTGCCCGATAATTAAATCCCAACCGTTCACTAAGACAAAGAGCATCAGTTTAAACGGCATTGAAATTTGAATTGGCGGAAGCATAATCATACCCATCGACATCAATATGCTTGACACAACCATATCAATGATTATAAACGGAATGTACAAAAGCACACCGATTTGAAACGCCCGCGTCAGCTCGTGCAAAATAAATGCAGCGACCAAAACATACGTCGGAACATCGGCAAGTGTTTCTGGTTTATCCAATCGTGCCATCGACATACACAAGTCAATGCTCGAAGTATTTTTTTGCATTTGCTGATACATAAAAATACGCAAAGGTTTTTCCGCCTCTTTGTATGCCGTCTCGATATTTATTTTTCCCTCTCGCATCGGCACAAAAGAATTATTGTATATGTCGTTGAAAATTGGCCACATTATAAATATCGTTAAAATTAACGCAATCCCATTTAGCACTTGTGTCGGCGGAACTTGTTGCAACGAAAGAGCACGCTTCACAAAATCAAGCACAATCGAAATGCGTAAAAAACTCGTGCATAAAATTAAAATGCTAGGTGCAAGCGAAATCAATGTTACAAGCAAAAGTACTTGCACCGAAAACGCGACATCGTTATTTGCACCTGGCTGGCGAACATTGAATTGCAAAAACGGCTGCTGCAATTTCTGCTCGGCATTCTGCGTCGTTCGTCCTGAGTTATTGCTCAAACCAGTTTCCTGTGCGGAAATCGAAGAGAGCGTCAATAAAAACATCAACACAAAAAATATTGTTTTTAATTTTGCACTGTGGATAAAATTTTTTTTCATAACTTGTTAACCTTCATTATTTTCATTTGTGGTTGCGTCGGTTTGATTTAACCGCTCGCGCATACCCTCTAAAAAATTACCTGTCAATGCATCGAAAGATTCTGCCGTCTGCTGCGGAGTCGTTTTTTCTTGTGCCGGTTTTTTTTCTTCTTTGTGAAAAAGCGTTGAAAGCATTTCCGCAAAAGGCTTTTGCACTGGCGACGAATTTTCAGCATATAGGTTGAATGCATCAATTAATTCAGTGTCCTCGATTTTAGAAATCAGAGAAACATCCTTTTCGGTAACAGCAATTAAAAAAGCTTCCCTTTTAAGCGTGATGATATAAAGGCTTTTATTTGGAGCTAACTTCAACGACGAAACCATCCGCAAATATGGGTCATCGTTCAGAGAAATCGTTTGCGACTTTTTCAAAAATCGCAACACAACGTATGCAAGCCCACACACAATAATCAGCATTATAATCAGCTTCCACAATGAGCCGAAAAACGAAACGGACTTTTCCGATGCGGTTAAATTTCCTTGGGTTTGATTTTGTAAAAGTATTTTGGTTTCATCAACTGTTGTCGTTGCATTGTTTTTACCATCTGCATTACTTGCAGGTGCCTCTTGCGAAAAACAAAACGCAGAACCAAGCATAAGTGCAAAAAGCAACAATGAAAATCGCTTTATCATACATCCCCCAAACTTTTTACAAAGTGCATTGAGTATAAAACTTTTTTAATGAAAAGTCAATGTAAAGTCTCTTTCATATAAACAACGAATTACAATTGTCATCATTCACCGAATATGCAACCGATGTGGCGAATTAAAGACATCGCCAAAAACTGATGTTTTTAGCACTGTCTTTAATTCGCCTATCCTGTCCAAAAGTTTAATACGCTCCGCCCAATGATGTAACCATATCGCTCGGCTTCCCAGCTCCACCTCAAATTGGTTTCAATGTCTTGCACTGTAAACGACGAAGTGCAATTTAGTGAAAAATTCACTCTGTTTGTGCAACAGTAAAACTATCATTTTATTTTTACTGGAATACCGCTCACACACAAATACACTTCGTCGGACTGTGTTGCCAAAAAAGAGTTTGTCATACCTTGCAAGTCAACGAACATACGTGCAACTTTATTGATTGGAATTGTTGCACTGCCGACTTCGTTTGTTACTAAAAGCAAGCGTGCATTTTTATTTCGCACCGTTTTAATTAAATCCGAAAAATCGTTTTGTATTGCTGCAAGAACTTTTGCGAAATCAGCATCGGTAATATGCTCAAGTGTACCTGTGTATTCAAACATAAAACACGAAACCGAATTCGTTACGCAATCAAGCATATAGTTTTTATGTGAGGCGATATGCTCGGAAAAGTTTTTATAACATTCGATAGTTTGCCAATTTTTGTTTCGACGTGCTACATGCTTTTGAATGCGTTTATTCATTTCGCAATCGTCTTCTCGCTTTTCTGCTGTTGCAAAATACACCACGTCATCAATCCCTGCCAGCAACTTTTCTGCAAAGCTTGACTTGCCACTTCGTTGTCCGCCTGTAATTAGCACAATCATATTCACTCCTTAGTTGCGTAAATCCAGCAAGTCGTTTTTTGAAATCGGTGTATCAGTAAATTTACCCATATTATAAAACACAAATAAACTTGCGTCCAAAATATTAAAAAAAAGTGGACAACCTGTTCCCTCACCAAGTCTCATTTCCAAATCGAGTACTGGTTTTAATCCTAAAAGTTCGCTTGCAAGTTTTCCGCCTTTTTCGTTTGAAACGTGAGATGCAAAAAGGTAATCCTTGACAAGAGGATTGAGACGACATGCACACAAGGCGGCAACTGTGGAAATAAATCCGTCGATAACCGCGGCTCCATTATATATTGCAGCACCCAAAAAAAATCCGCACATTGTTGCTAAATCAAAACCGCCGACTTTTGACAAACAGTCAATCGGGTCGTTACTGTCTGGTGCGTTTACCCGCAATGCTTTATCTACGGCAGCAATTTTTTTTTGTCGCATTTCCTGTGTCGTTGATGCACCTTTGCCAACAGTTTCGTCGGCAGGTTTTTCGGACAATGCGGAAAGAACTGCGGCACTAGTTGTTGTGTTGCAAATGCCTAACTCACCGACACCAGCTAGCGAGTATTTGTCCTCGATAAAAATTTCGTGTGCAGTTTTAATTCCTCGCAAAACCATTTCAACACAATCCGCACGCGACATTGCATTGCCTACGGAAATATTTTGCGTCCCATTGTGCAGTTTTATATTTTTAATTTCTGAACGCTTGCTTGTTTTAATTAGCCCAGCGTCGTAAATAAACACATCCGATTTTGCAAATTGCGAAACAGCACCAAGCCCCGTATTTCCGCGTAGCATACTTTCAGCCAAGTAGAACGTTGTTATTTGCGGTTGACTTGTAACGCCTTCTGCAAACACTCCGTTGTCTGCGACAAATACGCACACGCATTTTTTTTTCGCATTTGGGGCTTTTGTTTTTTGAATGCTTGCCAATTTGCAAAACATTGTTTCAAGCAAACCGAATGAGCCTGGTGGGTGTGCCAATAAATCCCAGTTTTTTTGTGCTTCTTGTGCAAAAGATTTTTCTGTCGGTTTAATCTTTGCAAGCAAATTTTTTAATTCAGCTTCACGATTCATAGAATATTTTGCAACCTCGCAACTTCATTTTTTATATCGCAACCCCAGTACTCAAGTGACAACGGAACTTGCAATGAATATTTGTCTAAAATTTTTGTCAGCATTGCAGCGTCGCTTTCAGTAACAGGTTTATGCTCGTCTTCTGTGCCATTGTTTGAATGCAAATGTACATAACCAATATGTGAAGCACTTGCTGCAATCCAATCTTCGATTGATGTCTGAGTTAATTTTGCATGACCAAAATCAAAATTCATTTTCACATTTGGTATTTGTATTGCATCGAGCAACTTGACAATTAGCGTCGGAGATACATCCAACACATTTTCCAAAACCACTGTGCCAGAAAATCCTGTTGCATCAATAGCTTCCGCGAAAAAGTCTTTCTGTAACTGAACACAAAAATCAAACGCTTGTTTATTTGCATATCGCAATTTTGTATTTGCATGAAACACAAGATAATCCAAGTTCAAAACTTTTGCAAAAAATAAATCGCGCATATACAATTTTTTACTGTAACGTGCAAAATCTAAATTAAAACTTGCAATGTCAACATCCAAAAAAGAACCATGCATCGATTTGATAAACGGAAAGCTCGCTAGTTTCTTTTCGTATGCATTAAGCGTTTTGTACAATTCGCAATCGGGCAAAGCTGGCTCGGTGAAATCCTGAAGTTCAACGCCTATCTGCAAATCGCTAAAAAGTGCCGCATCAAATTCATCAATCGTTCGAACCGCTTTCAAAAGTTTTCGTTTCATTGATGTGAGCAATTGTATACTTCAAATGTTTTTTTTGCAAGCATCAAAATTTTATCAAAAATAAAACGCAAGTTAATTTTTTCCAGAGATAATTCGTTTTTGATTGTTCAAGTCTTTATGAATTTTTAGCTCGTGTAAACCAGCTTCAAAGAAAATATCGTAAGCCGCATCGATATTGTACTCGCCGCACTCAACAAAGAAAGCTCCATTTTCAGCCAATGCGTTTTTAATTCCAGTGGCAAGTTTCGGGAAAAGCTGCAACCCATCATCGCCGCCATCAAGTGCAAGCATTGGCTCGCTGCGACCGTCTTCTAAAAGTGCGACAGCTATTTTTGTCGGCACATACGGCGGGTTTGAAACAATACAATCAAACTTGCCCTTAAAACCGCACGTTAAATCAGCCTGCAAAAAATCAACCGTTACAAACCCGCCTGCAATTTCGCGTTGAAGAATAGCCGCAGCATTAATGCGAGAAACTTCGAGTGCGTCAGGCGAAATGTCCAAAAGCGTCAAACGTATCCGCGGTGCAGTTTGCAATTTCATATCTGCAATCGTTTTCACCAATGCAATACCGATGCAGCCTGACCCGCAACACGCATCTAAAATATTAAACTTCGTGGACGATTTTACTACAGCGTTTCCGCAAAATAATGCCGCCTGTTCCACTAGCGGTTCTGTATCGCTTTTCGGAATCAACACACGCTCGTCAACAAAAAAATCAAACGCAAAAAATTCTTTTTGATGCGTGATATACGCAATCGGTTTGCCAGTCTCACGAATCTCTATCACTTTTTCAACCGCCGCGATTTCATCATCCGATAAAATCTTTTCACCATGAGCTAAAATAAAGCTTCGCTTTTCGTGTGTAACATGCCCCAATAAAATATCCGCATCCAACAAAGCAGAATTATACTGATAGTCGTTAATCTTTTTTGAAAGTGCTTGCAACAATCTTGCTGCAACAGCCCGACGGTAATCTTTCAGTTGCATATTGCTATTATAAAACACCGAAAAATGTTTTCAAGGAGATTACAGTAATTAAAATCAAACTTACCAAAAACGTTCGCACTTTCAATTTGTATTCTTTCTTTCGTGTAAATATTTTTTGTAGAATTTGTAAACGATGAAGCTTATCCACGGGGCTTTTGTCGGCGACTTCTCCGCCGACAAAAGCCCTACTTGTATCAAAAGCCCTGTTTAACATCGTACATCCTTGTACGATGTTAAACTTCGAGTTTGTATGCGAATTGTGCAATATGCAAGATTCGCATACAAACATCGACGAGGCTTTTATCCCGCGTCCATCCGTGGACGCTATTCAGTTTTTAATGAAATAAGCTCAGAAGTAGGCGGAAAATTCTTTCAGAATTTTCCGCCTAACGGTTTGCACATAAACCGACAAAAAGCAAACCGCGTCTTAAATGCAGAGAGCCGCATCTAACGGCTCTCGTCAGTGTGTTGCACCTTTATTTCAGTAAGATTGCACAAATTATTGATAGTTAATTTCTTTTCAGTAGTGCTGGGTCGATATCCGTTTTGTTGACCGTGCGAGCAATGTACAAAGTGTCTTTGTCGGTACCGACTACTTTTAAGTTGCCGCCTGAACTCATTTCGCCAAGGATCTGCACAATCGGAAATCTCGGGTCGTCGGGATTGACGTCGACTACCTGTGCGTACCTTCCGTCGGAAAGAATGACGTACGTTCCAATCGGGAAAAATGAAACAGAATACAACAAGGCTTTCAGCACGTTATCGTCATATTGCTTGTTTTCATTTTTTACCAATTCCATAATTGCGGTGGTCGGCGATTTTGCATATCGATAAGGTCGCGGATTTGTAATTGCCTCATACGAACAAGCAACCGCTATAATCTTCCCGTAAAGCGAAAGCCGATTTGCTGAAAGCCGTCGCGGATAACCGCCTCCGTTGTCCCTTTCGTGGTGTTCCAAGCATGCCAAGCAAATTGGTAATGCAAACGATGACGCATTTACAATGTTGTACGAAAGAATCGGGTGAGCCAACAGCACTTGTTTTTCCTGAACGGTCAAAGGCTTCGTTGAATTGTACACACGTGGAGGCACTCGTGCCATTCCTATTTCGTGTATTAAACAAGCTGTGGCAAGCTCAATCAATTTGTATGTCGGCAATTTCAAGTACCTACCGATTACGACTGCGAACACAGTGCTACCAATCTCATGAAGAATCACGTAATCATACTCATCAGCAAATTGCTGCGTATCGATAAGCAAAATTTGTTTATTTCGCTCCTCGATAAATTCAACCAAGTCTTTAGCGAGGTCGGAAACAGCTCTAATGTTGAGGTTTAAGCCCTGCTTTGCCGTTTCATGAAACTCAAAAACTGCACCTAAAAATTCCTTGTATTTTGTTTCAACTTTATCGAGTAATTCGTTTTGCCGTTTTGTCGATTCTG
Organism: uncultured Treponema sp.; assembly: GCA_937890985.1. GTDB lineage: Bacteria > Spirochaetota > Spirochaetia > Treponematales > Treponemataceae > Treponema_B. Next base: position 28,164 of record CALAEM010000090.1, read on the forward strand.
AAAGCTTTTCTTTCTCTGCCGTTTTAGCAACAGTACCAGCAGCCGATTCAAGGTTGCCTGTTTCGGGAACATTGATGTTTTCGCCTTCAGAGCATACCGTTGAAAAGTCCCACTTTGCAAGCAAATTTTTCAAAGTTTCCGAAACTTGAAGTTCGGGGATTAAAAGTAAAAATTTATCGTCTAAGAACAAATCACTCGAGAAATAGGAATGTTCTTTCACCTCGGCAATGTTGTAGGTCTTCACTTTTTTCACTCCTTGTGGTACAATCAGCCTATCAAAAATTAATGCCCAGAGGCTTTTTGTGAAATTTAAATTTTTAATAGTCACCTTGAATATCGTCATAATTATATCTTTTATTAGCTTTTTTATTATGCCTTTGTTGGCATATCCCAATAACATAACAGCTTTTTTGATGCGGTACTGGTTTTTTCCGCCTATTTTTATCGTTTTGCTTATTTTTGTTAATATTCTTTACTTTCGCAATAAAAACATCATTGAAAACGTGGAAAGTGGCGACTGGTCGGCACTGTGCCACGCCCTCGAAGTCGAGGTTTTCGACAAACATCGCACAAGTTTGAAAAATCTAAAACTGCTTTCGGAAGTACAGCTTTTGCTGAGCGACTTCGCTGGCTTGAAGCGACTGGAAACTTTTGTGCGAGCCAACTGTAGCGAGCACCTTGCAGCACTTGCACCGAATTTTGCTGGCGGTAAGTTACTTTCTGGTCAGTATGCGGAACTTTACAACTTTGTTTCAAATCTAGTGCGAAGCGGAAAAAAAGACGAATGGGTTGCGTTTTATGTGCCTTTTTCGCTTCAAATGCAAAAAGATTATTCGCGGGCAAGCGAAGAATTCAAAAAATTGCTGAATACGTTTTCCGAGCCTATTCTCAATTCTATGACGGCATATTTTTACTATGAAGTACTTAAAAAACACTGCAAATGTACCGAAAATGAACGTAGTACGTTTGTGTCTGAAGCTCAAAATAAGATAAAATCCAGCTATTCACTGGATGCATGGTCAGCGTATACTGCAAAAAAAAAGCAGGAAATGCATGTGCTTGTTTTTAAAAAGGTTATTGATGACACGACGAATTGGGTTTTCAGGGCTTGACGAACTTTAGGTTATCACTACAACTTGTTGCAAGATAGCCTTATTCTATTGAGTGATAAGGTGGAAAAGGATGGTAGGAAATTTAGCATTACTCATTCTGGTTTTAGGCGTTATTGCCTTGTTTTCAACAAAAATAGGTTCATCGATTATTGACTATTTTAGCTTTTACGTTGAAGGGCAAAAATCCAGTTTTTCGGCTGCCGAATTGCACCTTTTATGGCAAGTCGCAAAAAAAACAAATCTCAAGCATCGAACTCGCCTTTTTTGGTCAGTTACCGCCCTCAACGAAGCCATTGGATATTTAAGTAAGCAAGTTGCATCGGAAATCGACGAAAGCGAAAAAGAAAAATTAACTAGTTTGCTTTCAAAGATTTATTCTGTGCGAACAAAAGTCGAACTCGAAAGTGCACAAAAGCATCGAGGCTTGGAAAACACGTCGCAAATAAAACTTGGACAAATCTGCGTGTTAGTTTTTAAAGAGCTTGGACAGTTTTATGCAACATTGATTGAAAATACAAATAATTATATTCAACTGAGAAGCGTTAGCGACATTCCGAAAACTTTTAACTTTGGTTACACCGCCGATGTAAGTGTTTATGTCTGGCGTACTGGCGATGCTGGTTATATTTTCAAAACGCAGGTGATAAAAATTGAGCAAACAAACTCTGGCACCATTTTTACGCTCGCCCACTCGAAAGATATTATCCGCACGCAAAAACGAACGTCAGTGCGAGCTCCAGCAGACTTTCAAGCTTTGCTTTTTTTGCAGCATCCCGACACCGCGGCTAATACACTGCCAGAGCATATTAACGGAGTGAAGTGCCGCATCAAAGATATAAGCGAAGGCGGGGCTCAAGTGATTGTGAAGGGAAAGGCGGTCGGGGGCATGCGTGCAAAGTTGCAATTTGAGATTGCTGGAACGCAAGTGGTTATGTTCGTGAAAGCAATCCGCTTTGTTTACAGTAATCCGCAGCATCTTTCACGAATCCACTTTTCATGCGAAAAACTCAGTGACAAAGGACGAAATGCAATTCTTTCATACGTTTACCGAATCGAAGCAGAAACTTTACCGAGTGAAACTTCCCAAATCGATGAAACTAAACCAGAACAAAATGTCGAGCCTGCTTTGAAAAACGAATAACTTTTATTGCTTGATTTTTTCTGAATATTTATTATCTTTAAGCACAGAGGTTCTTTATGAAAAAAAATATTGGATTACTTATTGCTACCAGTTTATTGTCCATGATGTTATTTTCGTGTACATATAACAAAATGGTTAGTTTAGACGAAGCAGTAACCGCGTCATGGGCTCAAGTGCAAAATCAATACCAACGCCGACTGGATTTAATCCCGAACTTGGTTTCTACTGTGAAAGGTTATGCACAGCATGAAGAAAAAGTTTTAACCGAAGTTACCGAAGCCCGCTCGAAAGCAGGTGGCGTTATCGAAGTGAGTCAAGACGTCTTGAATGACCCTGAGCAATTTAAAAAATTCCAGCAAGCACAAGACCAACTTTCAGGTTCATTGCAGCGGCTTTTGGCTGTTTCGGAAAGTTATCCAGAGCTTAAATCGAACGAAAACTTTTTAGCTTTGCAAAATCAGCTTGAAGGAACAGAAAACAGAATTGCGACAGAGCGGAAACGCTTCAACGATGCGGTTCAAGCATATAACTCATATATCCGCCGCTTCCCGAATTCAATCATTGCTGGTATGTTTCACTTTGAGCGTAAACAATTTTTCGCCGCTGACGAAGAAGCCCAAAAAGCTCCGAAGGTTGAGTTTTAGCTTTATGACTTGCTAAATAAATAATCAAAAAAAACGGCTCAAGGTTTCACCTGAGCCGTTTTTTTTATTTGAAGATTACAGATGACTATTCAATTGTCGTTGTTTGTACTTCTTTACCAAGAACGGTCAAAACCAAAATCGTTCCCTTAGAAAGTCCATACGGGAAAGTAAAACTGCCGCCTGGATGCTTGCAGTGCAAAAGCTGCGTCCGCTCACCGTTCGGGTTTATCGCGTCAACGACAACATCAACCGCGTACGGATACGCTGGTAAGTCAATCGCATAAATACCGAAAAGCTGCTTCGTATCGTTAGGCACTTCCAAAGTAACATCAACCCGCGAGTACGCTTTCAACGACGTGCCTTCATCTTGGGCTTGCTGAACAACGGTTGCGGTTTCAGCCGAATCCGACACATTTTGCGTAAAATTAAACCGCAGCTTTGTGTTCGCCATCGTCTCGTACAATTTGTTCAAATTCGCCCCGATTAACGACGGCACGGCAACCATTTCGTTTTCAGGCCCTTTGCTGACCACAAACGTTAAAACCGTCCGCCCGACAATATCCGTGCCAGCAGGTGGATCCTGACTTAAAATCGTACCGCTCGGTGCGTTATCAAATTTATAATTGTATGGTTCGTGCAGCACAACCAAATGCTTGCTGCCTGAGGTAAAAAGAACTTGCAAATCTTGCTTCACGTCGTTTACATTTTTCCCAATGTAGTTACCAATCTGCGTCATCACCGTCCCGTTACTGACGACAACTTCGACCTTGTGTCCCGCCTTAATAATCGAACCCGGCCCGGGCTTTTGCTCAAGCACAGTTCCCTCGTCGTCAGGATTATTCGAGTACCGCAGCTGCAACCTGACATTGAGTTCCTTTCCCTGCAACTCTATAATCGCCGAGTTTAAGTCCTTGCCAACGATATTCGGCACCATAACTCTATCTGCCGGCATCAAAGCCAAAAAAAACACAATCACCGCCCCCGCGATAACCACAAACAGCATCACAAGCGACGTAATCAAAATCACTTTCCAATTTTCCGAAACACTTTCCGCAAAACTACCTAATCCCATATTCCACCCACTAATTAAATTTCAAATCCAAAAAATTTTTATAACCGTTCAAAAAATCTTTCCAACCGAGTTCCTTTTTCCCTTGACGCTGCAACTTTTGAATTGCCAAAATTCCGTCTCCAGTTTGCACCAAAATTCCATGCGTTTTATCAACTCCGATTATTTTACCGATTTCTATTTTTTTTTCAACAAAGTTTTTAGCGGCGGCTATCGCCGCATCCTTATTTAAAGCTTTTACTTCCAATACCGTAATGCGCTCCCCTTCAACCTCGCTAAAAGCCTTCGGGTTTGGAGTCATAGCTAAAACCGTCCGTGCGATAACGTCAGCACTTTTGCTCCAATCCAACTTTTCGCGAGAAAGTTTCGTGCAGTAAGTCGCTTCCGCTTCGTTCTGCAAGCGACCGCCCGCAATCGCCTGATTTATATCCGCCAAAACATTTTGCAAAAGCGGCAGTGCCTTTTCAGTTAAAGCGTTCAAAATTTCGCCTGCGTTTTTTGTGTCATTTAGCGAATATTCCGCTGCCGCAAGAATTTTCCCGCTGTCCATTTTTTTTGCCAGCGTTTGAAT
>CALAEM010000091.1 GCA_937890985.1 uncultured Treponema sp.
ATAAAAAGTCAGCCACTGTGAAGTGGGAATTAACTATTCCTGCAAGTGCGAAAGATGGAAAGTGGACACTTACAGTATCGGCAAAAAATAAAGACGGAGCCTCTGGAATATCAGAATCGGTTGAGCTCACAATCGATACGGTAGACCCTACATGGAAAACCGACAGTACAGCAGGCAAAGCACCGTACATTGACCCGACGCAACCAGATAACTGGTACAGCAAAACGGCAATGAATGTGAAAGCCAAAGCTGAAGACGTCAATGGAAGTGGCATCGAGACACTAAAATATAAATTGAGTACTTCTTCCGCTTGGAGCACTGTCGGCAACGATGATTTTTCTTTTTCGTGCGGTAGTGCATTTAACGGTACTCTTACTGTCGAAGCGTTTGATAAAGCCGAAAATAAAATCGAGGTCGCTATTCCTGTAAAAGTCGATATGGCTGCTCCAGATACTTATGCACTGAGCAAAGTTGACGGACAAACTGGCGTTACGACGAAGCTTATAGGCAACAGTACGATTATGGTGAGCTTTGAGTTTACGGCAAGTGATGCGACAGGCGGTAGCGGACTAAAAACCGCTGAAATTGTTAAAATTGGAAATAATACGTTGACGCCAGCGATTACGGCAAATGAAACCGCAACTGGAAGCGGCACATTTACGGCAAGTATTCCGCAAGCGGAACTTGCAGAAGGTGCAGTAATGGTTAGGCTTACTGACAATGCAGGCAACACGCAAGACTTTGCACTTTTTACTTTGCTGAAAGATGTTAATCCGCCGAAGGTCAAAATCGATGAGCCGTTAGAAAATAAGACGGTAAATAAAAATATTACCGTTTCGGGAACAGCGTTCGACGGCAGCGGACTTGAAAATAAAGTCGAAGTGTTTATCAAAACTGGAAGCGGTACGAATGATTGGACAAAGTATAATGTAGAGCCGTCTATTAATAGTGGTAATGAATGGAACTTTACACTCGACACGAATAATACAAACTCGCCGACATCTGGCGGTATAGGTACTTACGACTCAAACAGTGCAGAGAGTGGCAGACAGCTGACGTTTAAAATCACGGCAAAAGATATAGTCGGCAACGTAGGCTCTGAAGAAAGAACCATAACTGTCGATCAAAATACTGACCGCCCGCAGATTGCCGTGCAGAATCTATCAACCTTGCATGGTGGTTACTTGACGGAAGGCACGCTGAGGGGCCTTGTGCAGGATGATGACGGTGCGGTAAAGGAATTTTACATCAGTGAAGATGGTTCGAGCTGGACGCCAATTACCTTGAGTGGTAATACGTGGTCTTATACGTTGACCAGTGGCGACGGTGCAAAGAATATTTACTTTAAGGTGAAAGATGGTGCCGATGGAGTGTTTATAAGTTCAACTAGCACAGGCGAACTGACAAAGCCACGCATTTATGCACAGAATCTGCCTACAAGCATTAGCGATAATGGAACTGGTGGAATAGTACAATTTACGTTGGATACTAGCGACCCTGAGATTAAGGCGGTTGATGCAACTGTCGAGGGCACTTCAGCATCCTTGTATGTGAAGACTATATTCCAGGGAAAGCAGGTTACATTTACAGTAAAAGCAAAGGACGGTTCTGGCATTGCAAACGTTAAGTTAATGCTTGGTAGTGTGGATTTGGGAAATGGCTCTGCCCCGAGCGGTGCAGCAGGTACTGAACAAACATCCACTTTAACGACAGATTTTGCACATAAACACGGTAGGCACGAACTGAAGGTTATAGTAACCGACGGTTCTGGTAAGTCTGCAACAAGCAAATTTGATATTACTATTGATGAAAAAGCGCCCATACCGCAAATTATTGATCCGCTTGCAACGAAAGCTATTGCAGGCGAAACTCCAATTATTGGCACTTTCGCCGATGATGCGGATGCAACTTCTGGTATCGTTCCAGAGGGTACAAAGTACATCATCAAAAAGACGGAAGGTGTGCCTGCCATCACGGATACTGGTTGGCAAGAAATGACAGAAAAAACGGTATCGAATTTCTCGTTTAAGTATAACTTTAATGACGCAAACTTAAAAAAAGACGAATTGCCAGCGGCTTGGAAAAGCACCAGGGCAGGTGAGGAATCGTGTTATAATATCCCTGTGTACATTCTCACTGAAGATAGGGCAGGAAATAAGGCGGTAACGAAGCTCTCGGTTTTGTATGATACTGACGGATTAAATCCGATTATGACCATCGATGAGCCGACACCAGAGAAAACTGTAGGCGGAAGTTTTACGGTATATGGTAGTGGTACGATTGCTTTAGGAAAGCCATCCGACCTTACAAAAGTATATATACAATTTTCTACGAGTCCGACGTTTAATTCGACGAATTGTAACTTTAACGGCGTTGATTGGTGGGCTGGTGACGGTAAGTTAGTGGATAAAAGCGGTGTTTCATGGAGTTATGTCGCGAATACTGACGGAAAGTTGAATCCGGCAACAGGAAAACATGACATTTACTTACGTGTACGCGGTGTAAATGAAGGTGCTACGCCGCATAGAGAAGGGGCATGGTGTGCACCGATAAAAATAACAGTTGATAAAGACACACCAGCTATTTCAAACGTTAAGACAAAAAAAGGTTCTGATGAAAAGAACTACACTAGCAATATGTGGGTTTCTAACGGAACTACTTTGCTTGCCGATTTGACGGATAGTAGCGGTATAAAAAGTGTTGTAGTGCGCTATGGATATGCTGAAGGTGAAGATTACACTTCTGCCAAGAAAACATTTAATCTCCAACAGCTGCAAACTCAGAATCTGATAAGTTCTATCGCAAACGGATATCGGCTTAAGCTTCCTTTAGATGTGGCACAAACAGACTTAACAAATAAGGCGTACCAAAATGGAGCATTTAAGGTTCGTATTGAAATTGAAGATAATAGCAGTCCAATGGGTACGAACAGAGATGAATATAACTTCCGCTTTGACACTGTAAATCCGAATGGTGGGTATGGTTCGTATTTGGCGTACGGAAACGGCGAGTTCGGTACGAATAACGTAAATAACTCTATTATAGCGGATGCGTTGGGCGGCAGCACGGGAAAGATTGGCAATAAAAAGATTCTTGCAAACAATTTTGTGTTGACCCCAACGAATGTGAGTGACACTACGGTAACGTTTACGCCTGAAACGGGCTTTGTTGCAGGTAATTACAACTTTGTTGTGTATGAAAGTAAAACGGTAATTGCAAAAGATAGCATATTGAATGGCGTTGCAAATGATGATGGCTCTGGTGTCGAAAAAGTGGACGTGTGGGTTGCAAATAAAGCGACTCCCAGCACAAAGTCGGCAACGGTAACGGCAACCCGCACTGATGCGGTAAACAAGGTTACGCCTGAGCTATTGGGTAATCAATGCACGTGGAAGGTTAAGCTTGATGTAACGGGATTGCCTGATGGTAAGTCGACACTCCATTACAAAGTGTACGATCGAAGCGGCAACGTAAAAGAAGGTACCGCAGATGTGTTTGTCAGCAATAATCCTATCGCCGTTAGCAAGATGTCGTTTGGTACCGATTTGGATAGAAACGATACAATTACTGTGGCAGGCGAAGTCATCGGTTATTTGGCAAGTAAAGGTGAAATACTTGATAAGCCTGAGCTTACCTATACTGTCAACGCTTCCGACTTTACATGGAAGTATGACAAGTCGAATTTTACGGTTGAGTTTTCAGGCGGGAATGGCACAATTTCATACGAGCTGAAATTGGTTGACGGTACTACTGCAATCAAAACGGGTACTGTTGTGAGCCAAACACCAATCGAGTTAACATCAGCTGATTTTGTTAAGATGGGTTCTGACGGTGCAAAAACGTTGCAATTGACTTTGACTGATGCATCTGGTTGGAAAACTATAACTACGATAACGATTAACAAGGGTACGGGTGATACTGTTAAACCGACTGCAACGATTTTACCGTTCTACTGGAATAATAAGACTGATAATAGCGTTGTCTGGCTTACATTGGCAAATGGCCAGAAAGTAAACCTCGGGCATATTGACTTTGATGGGTACGAAAAAGATGGTGTTGACACAGGGCGACCTGCAATTTCAGGGCGTGTGGTTGTCAGCGGTATTGCATACGACGATAAACTTATTGGTGCATTGGACTTTGACTTTGCGGGCTTAACGTTGAGTTTGGATTGTAATGCGCTAGGTAAGAGTGAGGCATCTACTACCGATAAGAGTTTGATAGCGAAAGCGACAGTAGAAAAACTGGATCAAACTGGACATTACGTCGTATGGGAAGTAGCCTTTGATACGGAAAAGATCACCGGTACTGTAAAAGAAAATGCCGTTTTGAAGGTAACTGCCAAGGATAAAGCCCCGAACAGCAGCATTGCTACAGTAGTAGAATCTCGTCTAAGTGGTACCGGTACACGCAAAACAAATAATAGCATAGCTTTGTCGGACAAGGGCGACGCTGAATTTGCGAAAATTAAAACTGGTATGAGGATGCGTTGGTTTAACGCGGCACAACCGAAACAGGCCCACTATGCGACCATTGCAACGGTTATACCGGGCGATAAATCCGTAATCGTTGCTCCGGCAACTGAAGATTTGAAGATGAATAGCTACGAAATTTATCTGAGCGACAAGAATCAACCTGAGTTGACCGTTGATATTGTGCCGTATATTTCGCAGGTGATAACCGAGGCTGCCGAAGAAGATTTTGATTGGACAAAGTACGGGCGAACGGCAAAAGGCGACTACGTTGTACTTAAGAAAGACGGTGCATCTGCGGCGAACCCAATCAAGGTTGTCGGCTTCAATTTGAAAGGTGCAAAACTGGTTGGAGGAACTACCGCTCTTCCTGAAGTTGAGGTTGAGCGACAAGCGGCTTCCACGCAGAATTCGTATGCTACTTCTGCAGTTACCAATGATAAATATAAGCAAACAGCGTTGAAGTTTTCACCAACAGATGGGGATCTTGTTTTGCAAGTAAGCACTGGTACTGGTGCTGATGCTACGACTCTAAAAACAATCAACAACTATAACAGTGAAGACGCAGACAAGTTGGTTGACGGTGTACCGATGTGGAACAATGAAGGAAACGGCAGTAACCACTATGAAATTGGGGATAACCGAAAGATTACCATCGTGGAGGCAAAGACGCTAGTTACGCAATCATTGATTTCCTCGCCATCGTTTGCAGTTCGTGGCACTACGCTGGGCTATGCCTATAGCCGTGCAACGGAATTTTTCATGATGCAGAAAAGCAATGGAACCTGTGTAAGATTTGGACAATCTCCGGGTAGTTATATGGCAACAGCCTTTGCGTATGACGAGCATGGAAACACCTTTGGTATTGCGGGTAATAACGACGTTACGATGAGTGGAACTGGCACAATTTCGCAGATTTCAAGCTACTATTTGCACTGGAATCTGCCTGGTAACGTTAGTGGCGGTTTTGGAAGTGGAGGCTATGGAAGTCGAACACAGGCGACAAGGATAATGGCATTGACGCCAGAGTCAAATTTGAACATTCCAGATGCAATAACAAAAATGCGCCGAGCTCGTATGCAGCAGCCAGTGTTGCAGACGCATGGAGACTATGTGTATCTGGCTTATTATGATATGGCAACCAATCAGTTGGAGCTTCGAATAGATAAGCCTACTCGTACTAGCAATACTGTAGATAGTAATACGGTAGCTGGTTCGATGACATCATGTGCTTTTGACGGTTCATTGACAGAGAGAGATAAAAGCTCTGGTGGTAGGAATGGTGGAAATGGTGGTCAAACCGCTGGGGCTATGGTCTTCTCGACGGTAAAGAATGGGGGCTCTGCCATAGGGCTTACATTTACGGCAACACGTACCGTTGTCGCGTACAAGACTACGAGTGGCTTGGAGCTTAAGTACGGTGTAACCTCTACCATACAAGGTGCACCAAGCGATATTACGAAATTTGATGGAACGGTAACTATCGATACACAGGCTCGTGCTGGTGAGTATGTGCGGGCTATATCGAGCGGTACCGATGAGGTTGTTCACCTGTGCTACTATGACAGTAGCTATGGCGGCAGGCTAAAGTATGCAAAAGTCGATTTGTCTGCTGCAGCCCCCAAGGTTACCGTTTCGATTGTTGACAATTCGGAAGGAACGGTCGGTGTGTACCCAAGTATTACGCTCAAAGATCATAAGCCTTATATTGTTTACGCTATCAAAGGTTTAATTGATTCGTCATCGACGATTGCCCTTAAATTTGCGTATCCTGCTCCAAGGGCAACAGAACCGGGAAAAGAACCGGGAACTAACGGTTGCGATGAAGTTAGGCAGTATTACACTGGCGACTGGGAGATTATGAACCTCCAGGCTTCAGCTGGTTTGACAGGGTCGATGTACGACACGCCGCCACAGTTAACCGCATTTGTGCTTAATAACAAACTCTGTGTCGGTTATGCAACAAGTGATACCTTGGAGTACCTGACGGTACCGATTAAGTACTAAGAAGCAAAACTTTGGAAACCTCTGACGACGTGCCGTTTTTAGAGGTTTCTGGAGATGTATTTGTGGTACTTTGATGGAAAAGGTACTTTTTTTGTGCATTCTTTGTGGGTAAGTAATCCCGCGTAGAAAAGCATTTAATTGGGCTGCCTCAACGTAATTGTGCAGTCCTTTTTTTATGTTGCTAGATGTTTTGGTAATTTACAACATCCGTGTCAAATGTTTAACAGCGTACATCCTTATACGCTGTTAAACGACGAGATTTGTGCTATGCACAAATCTCGCTGCTGCTTGTGT
>CALAEM010000092.1 GCA_937890985.1 uncultured Treponema sp.
CAATAGAAAAATGGAAAAAATTTATTGGTTTAAAAAGCTACTTTGATGAAAAATGCAATTTAAATATTTACAATTTATTAGGTGTTATATGAACAATTCGATAAAGATATATAAAAATTTAGTATCTCCTTTTAACCAATCGAAAGTTTTACTACATAAAGATAAATTTGATGAGTTGAAGCAAAATATAATCGCGTCACCTGTATGTTGTGAAATAGATTTGGCAGACGGTTTTTGCAATAATAAATGCAAACATTGTTTTTTTGTAAATATTGTGTAAATTAGGCTTGACAACAAAAATATATGGGCGTACAATAAAGTTAGGATTAAATTTAATGGAGGAATAAAAAATAACAACGGATAATTACATAAATACAACTGTAAGTGACATTATGAGAAATTTTGTTAACAACAATACTTTTCTTCCTGCGATTCAGTGCGAATATGTTTGGGAAACATCGGGGCGTGTTTTTCAATCTACGCTTGGATTAGTTAAAAATAAATAAACTATACTTTCACGACCTTCAACATACACAATTGTGGGTCGTGAAATGCTTTTGGGAGTAGCATTTATGAAAAAAAAATTAGCATTACTTTTTGGGGTTTTGATTTGTTTTAGTATATTTTCGTGTGGTGGCGGGATAGCGAATGTACCTTTCGTTATAAGTGTTTACATCGAAAAAGAGGATGGTACTAGATTTACAGAAAATGAAGTTAGTTTACTCAGATTGAATTCAAATGGCACAATATATACCGATAAGTGTAATGAAAATAATATGCCGATATACAAAGATGGTGGTTTTCGAATACAATATGAGTTAGGCTATGCTCGTTCTATGCAGAAGATAAAGAAAATAGAAAATTCTTGGAAAAAAAAGATGAATGAGTTTTGGTTTATGATTGATGGTACATCGATTGGTTATGAAGTGTTTACGATGAAACCTTTAGGGGAAAACTATGTCATATCATCAGAACCGAAAGAATCAAAAATAACGTATGTCATAAAGCTAAAAAAGAAGTCGTAGTGTAGGTTTGAAGTTACCAAGTCTAACTAAATGTTAGGCTTGGTAATGGTTTTATGTATGGAAAGACAAAATGTAAAAATAGTGGTTATGCAAAAATATTAAATTAGACGCTGAAAAAATTAAAATTTTTAAGATGAGTTTCAATATTTGATAATATTTTGCTGACTTGAAATTTTATATTTTTTCATGTAAAATAAAATAGTAACCGCAAGAAAAGCGGCTATACTGCAAAAGGTATAACAACCGTTTCAAGCTGACATTTCCTTTGTCATGAAAATTGCTTATAATTTGGATGCAATTTTCACGCCAAGCCTACGGCACGGAAATGCAGCTTAAACGAATGTTAGACTGCCCCCGTGGGGTGCTTGGTATGAGGGAAAGAAATGAAATTAAAGGATATATTTCTAGTATTACTTTTTATATTAATAGCCTCATTAAATCTATTTGCATCAAATTCTCGGAAATCTGAAATTGATAATATTTTATATTACGCAAATTGGATAAAAAATCATGAATATACAACTTATGAGAATTATGAAAATGAATTAAACTATACCACAATAGAAGTTTCTGATCGTGAAAAGTGTGGTTTCCTTCCAAATGAAATATCTTATACTAAGAATGCTAATCTTTACTGCACAGAAATATATCTTGATGATGTAAAAGACAGATTAATTGCGATGATGCAGATTGAAGGAAGCGGCAGATTCCCCTATCTTACGATTTTTCGCTTTGACAGTAAAAAACAAAAATGGATTATATATTATTACGGTGACGGCTCAGCTGGAACTTGCGGGTTAGTCTATCCTGTTCAAAATCCCATTACAGGAAAAACTTTATTTTTTGAAGAAGAACGTAATTTTGATAATAGACGTCTTGTAGCATATAATCTTCTTTCATTTAAAAATAAAAAATGGAAAAAAGAATCAACGGCAAGAGCCTGTTATGTTTATAATCTTACAAATGATGAAAAGAAATGGATTTCTTCTGGCATAATTGAAAAAATGGCTACGTTTGATTATTCATTCATGGGACTCAAAGGCGACCATCCTGAAATAATTGAGCGTGAAGTTTTAGATAAAAAAATCATCGCGAAACCTTATTATACTTCGGTTGGTTACATGGCTTCTAATTTTGAGATAATTATTTATAAGCGAGGGGGTGAAGTCCTTAAAAACGAAGGAAAAGCATTTGAAGACGAAAGAGAAATTTTAAAAATCAATGAAGGACAATGGGGATTCAATCTAGTTGAAAAAGGTAATAAATTTTATCTGGTATATATAGGAATGGGAAATTCCAGAGAACAACGAGTTTCAACAATAGAATCTTTTATGCTAAATGTTTTAGATTTATCCACCCTAGAAATTGTATACAGCAGTTATATAAACTGTGATATAGAATTTAAATAAAGAATATTTTTTAATCGACTCAATCTCGATTAAAAAATGGAATAGAACTTTAAGGCGAGTCAATATGAAAGCGTTGCGTAACTATGCAAAAGAGAAAGGGGTTCCTATTTCTTCGTTAACAGATTCTGAAAAAGAGCAATTTACAAAAAGGAAATCTTGCAAATAGTAAGGTTTCAAATTCGTAGAGAGATAGAACCTAACACCGTTTTCAAAGCTGACAACCCAGACAAGCTGCGTTGCAGTTTAAAACAATGTTAGGTACACGCCTTCGGCGGGCGAAGAAATATATTAAAGAATCAATCGGAGATAATATGAAAACAGTTGGCTTAATTGGTGGTATGAGTTGGGAATCAACACTTCCATATTACGAAATAATCAATAAAGGAGTAAACAGAAAACTTGGAAGAAATCATTCAGCAAAATGTATTGTTTATTCTGTAGATTTCCAAGAAATTGAAGAGTTACAATATTCTGGTGATTGGAATCGATTAAATGAAATAATCATAAAAGCTGGATTATGTTTGAAAGCAGCCGGTGCTGATTTTATCGTATTGTGTACGAATACAATGCATAAAGTTGTAGATGATTTTGATAATACTGTTGGATTGCCTTTAATTCATATTGCAGATGCAATTGGTGAAGAAATTACCAATAATGGCATAAAAAGAATTGGTTTGTTAGGAACTATTTTTACAATGGAACAAGATTTCTATAAAGAAAAGCTTATAAGTAAGTATAATTTAGAAGTTGTAATACCGAATAAAAACGATCGTGAAGTCATAAATGACATCATTTATAAGGAGTTAGTAAAAGGAATAATTAAAGAATCATCCAAAGAAAAATATTTTAAAATAATGGATAAAATGAAAGCAGAGTATGTTCAAGGTATAATTCTTGGATGTACAGAGATTGGTTTACTTGCTGATCAATACTCCATTCCTTTATTTGATTCAACTAAAATACATGCTACTAAAGCAATTGAAATGATGTTAGAAAAAATTACCTAACACGGCTTCAACCTGACATTTGTTTTGTCACGAAAGTTGCTTGGACGGTCGCCTGCGGCTCCCTTTTTATGCAACTTTCGCGCCAACTTTGCCTTACGCTTCGCGTCGGCAAAGCCACAAATGCAGGTTAAGCGGAAGTTAGATTGACCTGCCTAAAGGCAGGCGGGTAACGGAACCAATCGAAACAAACTTTTGGCTAAAAAATAAAATAATTGCAATGAAGAAGGGGAAAAATATATGTTTATTCAGTAACAGAATATAATGATGAACTCACCAATAAAGCCTTTGAATATATTGATAAAGGTTTTTCATATAATCCTAAAAGACTTGATGTGTATTTTGGGAAGGCTCATTTGTATTACTTAATAAAAGATTACAAAAAGCAATTCGGATTATTAAAAACTATATTTGAATTGGACAAAAAAGATAAATCAAGGACGCTAAAACTTATTATAAATTATTAGAGCAATCATCAGATAAGCAATATAGGAGTATGGCAAAACGCCAATTAGAAGCTTTGCAATAAAAAATAATCGCATAACAGAGATTTGTTGCAGATAAGTGATGAGTTCACTGGTTAAATAATGTTTGGCAAATGTATTGTTGCAATACTTGTTTATGAGTAAATTATTTGCAAAAGTATAAGTCTTCAGATATTTATTCAAAATTAATTGCTAGTTTAAAATAAGTGTTATATGCGTTTGCATTTTATAATTTATTAATTTAAATAAAAAAGCATATACGAGGATATTATGGATTATATTGCATTGCTCAGAGGTATCAATGTTGGAAACCTAGCAAAAATTAATATGAAAGAATTGAAAGCATTATTTGAGCAATGCGGTTTCGCAAATGTTTCAACATATATCAATTCAGGAAATGTTATTTTTCAATCTAGTGACGATGAGAATACTATCACAACGAATATTGAAAAAGCATTAAATATAAAGACAGGAAATGCAATTAGAGTATTGGTAAAGACAAAAAGTGAAATGCTAAAAATAGCAAACACAGTTCCATCTGATTGGCAAAATGACGACGTGCAAAGAACAGATGTAGCTTATTTATTTGAAGCGATAGATAATGAAAATATAATAAATATGTTACCAATAAAAAAAGAATATATACAATTGATATATGTTCATGGTGCGTTAATATGGAATGTTCGACGAGAAGATTATAATAAAAGTCACTTGAATAAAATCATATCGCATGAAGCATATAAAGATATGACAATTCGAAATGTTAATACAGCACGACATCTTGCAAAATGCTAATAAACAAATACAATAATACCGATATTGAAACTTTAGTATTGACTTTGACAGCTTTTGTTATCGATTTAGAAAAGAACAAGCAAGTGTTAATTTCACTCGTTATATATGCGTGCAGTTATATTGTTTTATGTAGTGATTGAATATCTATGATTATGTTATCGCAAGAGTATTGATGCAATGCTTAAAAATTAATAAATGAAAAGTCAAAACAAATAGTAAAATATATTGTAAAAGGTTAATAAAACGTAAAAGTAAAAAACTGATAGTAACTAAAATTAAATATTAGCAAGTCGCTAATTATGGAGATAAAATGTTATTTGCATTTGACTTAGATGGAACTTTATTAAATTCTAAAAAGGAAATATCTGAAGCTAATCAAGGTGCTCTTCAGAAATTGTATTTAGCTGGTCATAAAATTGTAATAGCTACAGCTCGACCGCCTCGAAGTATCGATTCTAAAATTAAAAAAATTGAAGTTCCAACAGATAATGTTTACTATAACGGTGCACTTGTTCATTGTTCTGATGGTGTAACTTTTTCGCATTCGATAGATAAAAATGTATTTAGAGAAATATTTTATTACATAAAAGAAAATGATAAATCAGCTGTGGTCTCTATCGAAGACAATGATAAATGGTTTACTTCTTCAAGTTTTGATTTTAAAAGTTTTTATTCTGTAGACGACGGTCCTGAAATTATTACTGAGATTAAGTTACTTCAAAAAAATCCAAATAAGATATTGATAAATTCTTATTCAGATTTAAATTCTTTAATTCAAAAGTTTAATAATATTTGTAATGTAATAGAAACTGATTCAAAGACATTGATTCAGATAATGGATAAGAATGCATCGAAAGCAAAATCAATTGGTGAAATTTCTAAAAAATATAAAATCAATTCCGACGATATATATTGTTTTGGTGATGATTACAATGATATTGAAATGTTCAAATTTTGTAAAAATGCTGTGGCAATGGGAAATGCAATTAATGAATTGAAAATAATTGCAAAATTTGTGACTGACACAAATGATAACGATGGTATTTTTAAATTTCTTGTTGAGAATGGATTTGTTATTTAAAGTGCAGCGTTCAATCCTGTTGTTTTTTATTGACGTTGATTTTTGTTTGTGATATGATGTGGTGCGACGAAGAGATATCTACTTAATGCGTGAGGAAAATTATAAAAATGAATAATTCCGAAATTATAAAATTTATAGATACTATAAAAGACGAAAATAAGATTATTGCAGCGATGGTTTCAGGTTCGTATGTAACAGGTAAGATGAAACAAAATTCGGATATTGATATATTTTGTGTCAGTAAAAATGATGCGCTATCAACGCGAGGAAGATTGTACTACAATAACAATGAATATGAATATTTTATTTCGCCCGAATGGAAATATTACGAACGCATTAATAATGACCTTCAATCTCTGCGAATCTATTCTAGTGGAATTATCTTATTTGATGAGAATGATGTATTTAAAAAAATCAAAGAAGCAAGTATTAATAAAATCAAAAATATAACCTTTGATACTTCAATCAATAAAAAAGCGGATTACTCTTTCTATATTGAAACAATACTAAAAGATGGAATCGATATTTTTGATAGTCAGAAATATTTGGATTTTAATATATTTGTTGGTAGTCATATAAACAAAATGTCTGCCATAATTTCCGAGCTTAAAAATAATTTACCAGTTTATATTAAATATTTTTCTGAAGAGATGGGTGAAATTGACTCAGAATATTTAAATATAATAACTAAATTATATGAAGCACCGCAAAAAGATAAACGCCAGTTGTGGCTCGAAATTTGTAATTATATTCTGAATGTTTTAGGGAATATCGACATAAAAGAATATAAATCGATTACGCAATTAAATAAAAATCTATCCATGCTGCAAAGCTGAAATTGCGGACAAACCGCAAATGCAGGTTAAGCGGTAGTTAGACCGATGCCTTTCGGCACGAAAGGAGAAAAAATGAAAGAACTATATGTAGGTTTATCGTCATGGGTAATACAAGATGGAAAT
>CALAEM010000093.1 GCA_937890985.1 uncultured Treponema sp.
TTTGAAATCAACAGTAACGTTAATGCAATTAAAATAAAATTTTTTTTCATTTTCTCTCCTGTGCCGAAGGCGTCAGCCTAACTAACGCTTAAACTCAAAGTAATGCCAACTTGAAGTACTTGTTAGGTAAATTTTTCCCAGTCTTTTTGACTTTTTAAAAATGAATCGTCATTGATAAATCTTGCAAATATTTCTCCAAAGTACGGAATTATTCCTAAATCCCGTGCTTTATGCTCTATTGCACATAGTAACTCAACATTAAAACGTATAATTTTTAAAACATACAATTGCCTAATTGGCGCTACTACATTATTTATACCAGTCATTTTGCTTGCTTCATATACATTTCTGACGATGTTACCAGTATCGGTCTGATAGTAAACCGCCGAGATATCATTCATTTGCTTAGAAACAATTTGAGCGTTTGCTTCAATTTTTTCTTTTAGCTTATTACTGATAAAGTGTTCTAAAATATACTGATCGACATTTGCATTCCATGAAACAATTGGATCTATGTAATTCCTGTCATTGGTTAAAAAATCAATATTTGAATATCTGTCACCTTTTGCAAAACATGATAGCACATACAGGATTCTGGTATATATCTCCTCATTCAATTCATTTTGAAAGTTAAATCCGAACTGATTTGATTCTTTTATTTTTGTACAAATCAAATGCAGTTTTTCTAAATCATGTCTTAAATTCTCCTTTAAATATTTTGATGTAGGAAGTTGCCGCTTGTTTCTAATTATGTAATCACAAATAAAAATTAATTTATATATTCGTTCAAGACCCGTTGTGAGGTTAGTAAATGCTTGGAAATAAATTCCTTTTTTTGAATAGATTGCTTTTCGTATTTGTGTGGCACCAGAACTTAGCATTTGACAAGTAAAAGATGCTTCATTTATAAATGAGTGAAATATTTCTTTGTCTTCCATCTTTATCCTCCGCGCCGAAGCCATCAACCTAACTTCCGCTTAACCTGCATTTGTGCCTTTGTCGCCGCAAAGCGTAAGGCAAAGTTGGCACGAAAGCATTCACCACGGCACTTGATTATACCATAAAAAAAGAAACAATGTCAAGTTGAAGCGGAGGGTATTACCAAACAGTTTTCACATCATACAACGGAATATTTTCGTCAGTAGTTACGATTGTCAAATCGTTTTCA
The DNA here is from genome assembly GCA_937890985.1 of uncultured Treponema sp. Classification (GTDB taxonomy): domain Bacteria; phylum Spirochaetota; class Spirochaetia; order Treponematales; family Treponemataceae; genus Treponema_B. The sequence goes on from CALAEM010000093.1 coordinate 1,169, forward strand.
ATTTCTTGTGAAATTAGAATTCTATCAAATGGGTCATTATGCACTATGTTCTCTTGAAACGGCAGATTTCGAATTCTGTTAAAATCATCAAGTGTAATTGGAAGTCTTATAAAACCTGCTCGTCTACACATCTCATCTATTTCGTATATAGTACGAGTAAATTCCAGTTTCTTTTTGCTTTGCTTTATTGCAATCTCCCAAAATGAGGCATAACTGTAAAAACAAACATTAGCTTCGATTATATCTTTAGTACTTTTTGGCAATCTAGAATCACCGAATAAATACCAAAGAATCGCATGAGTGTCGAGCAAATACTTCAAGACATATACTCCGAAAAGTCTTCGAGAGGTGCATCAAAATCCGCAGACATATAAAAAGGTTCATTTTTCCAAACGCCAAAAAGAGATTTTTTTTCAGAAACAGAATCATCTTCAGGAAATTTCAATTTCATCAAGCGGATAAAATCAATGACTTCACTTATGGCAGCATGAGGAAGCGTTTCAAGTTCTTTTTCCAAAATTGTGTTAGGCATATATGCCCTCCTACATAGCTCTATTTTACAATAAACTCACAATGTTTTCTACTAACTTGTCAAGCTAAACTGCCACAAAATAAATGCAGCTTTGAAAACGCTTGTTGAACGGATACTGCACGTCTTTTCAAACAGGCGTTTTTCAATTTTTTAACGATACATAGCCGTTATTATCGATGATTCTTTGACCTT
>CALAEM010000094.1 GCA_937890985.1 uncultured Treponema sp.
GCACAAATAGGGCATCGATTGTAGCCGTAATAGGTGACCTATTCTAGCCGTAATACATGACCTATTGTAGACGTTATGCTATATAAAAACCCCCTATTTTTCAAAGTTGCAGTTTATCGTGCCGCAAGGCATCGGTCTAACTATGCAGTTAAACAGTGTCGCAACTTGATTGCGACATCTGTTTTGAACTACATGTTAGGCGATTTATATTATATTACTTTTACCTAAATTACATTTAGAACATAATGTTTGTAAATTTTCAATTACGGTTTCTCCACCTTTAGACCAAGGTACAATATGATCAACATGTAATTCAACATTTGAATTATTCGCAGGTGATTTTCCACAATACACACACTTAAAGTTATCCCTTTTTAATACTTTAAATCTTAATCTTGCATTTATATCGCGTGGAGTTCGTCGAATTTTTATTTTTTCTTTATTTTCTTTTACTTCAGTTTCATTAATATTTTTCTCTTTCTCTTCTTCTATTTGTTCTTCAGAATTGATATATTTCACAAATTCATTTAATGCATTTCTCCAACCACCAAATCTTCTTGTATATGAGTTTAATGAATATTTTGAATTTCCGTTTTTAATATCTGTGGTAGCAGGTTGTCGCCCCAACAAAATCCATAATCTTTCAATTTCTTTTAATAAATCGAGAGAATCTATTTTTTTTATGTATCCAGTATCTTCTAATCCAGCTTTTTTTATAGTTTCTTTCCAAGAATTAAATCTTTCCAAGATAATACTTATAGAATAAATTCCATATTCTTTATATTCTGAAGTTGTTATCGTATCTTTTTCTAAGTATCTTGCAACATATTTTACATTAGCTAATAAGTCTTTATCTGAAATTTTCTTATATTCAGATTTATTTCTATCTGTTCGTAAACCAGCTTCTTTCAAGCTTAAAACCCATGTTCCAAATTTTGAGAGAAACGGAGTTGCTGAATACTTTCCGAATTTTTCATAAGTTGAACGAGAAATGTAATCTGTATTTAATTCATTAGCAACTCTTCTTAAATCTTGAATCAATTCTTCTTTCGTTGTTTCTCGATGATATTCATTTAATTCAAATTTCATTTTCATCTCATTTCTCCATAGTGCCGGTATGCTATTAAACTTTTAACATTTTTCCTCCAAGTGCTCCAATGAGAGCGTCAACCTAACACTCGCTTAACCTGCATTTGCGTGTTTGCCGAAGCGAAGCGGCGACAAAGTTGGCACGAAAGTTGCATAAAAAGGGAGCCGTAGGCGACCGCCTAGCAACTTTCGTGACAAAACAAATGTCAGGTTGAAGCGGGTGTTAGACGTTTTTATTTTTTTACTTTATATTTGTATCTTCCCATGAACAAAATAATAAGTCCAATTATTGTAAATATAATACTTATATATAATTGTGTTGCTGATATTTTGAATATTGAAAATGAAATAACAGGATTTTCTATAGTTGAATCTTTAAAAAAAAAGATTATTATTCCAATAATAATACACAACGAACCTCCAATTGAATATATTAGTGATAAAATAAATTCATGATTTTCAGATTTTATTTTAATTTCTTTTTCGGTTTTTTCTGTTAATTCCACTGATAATGAAGTACTTTCATCATATTTTGCGTCATTTTCAGTATCAAAAAAGTCTTTTTCTTTATTCATATATCTCTTCTCCTGTTATATTGTTTACTTCAATATGTAAAGCAATTGTAATTTTTTTTAAATCAATTCCATATATAATATTTTTTTTAATTTTATCTCTTTTTACAACAAGTGATACAAGGTTTCCATTTGAGTCCAAAATAGGAGAACCACTGCAACCTTTTAAAATTTTATTATCTTGATCAATAGAAAATTTATGATAATACCCTTTTGTTTCTATATATTTCATATTATTTATATACAATTCCTTACATCTATAATTATCTTTTCTAGTTCCTAATTCAATAAGTCCATAAAAAGAATAATTCTCTTTAATAGTAGGTTCTTTTACATTTTGATAGTCAAAATATTTATATGGAAGTCCGACATATTGAGAATTGATAGGTAAACTTAATACTGGAGCATATGGTAAATATACAGCACTTAAAGCAAAATCAACCCCTCCCATATATTTCATTACTTTTGACAAAGGATCAATTTTTTTACTTAAGCCTAATTTATTGAATAGTTTAATTATTATCTTTCCAAACCAAACTGGATATTTTGTTCTATATGACTTGAATTTCATGGGATTTATTATGTACCAATTTGGAATTTGATTTAACTCTGGTAAATTATGTAAAATTAAAACTAATTTACTTTCTTTAGTTTTTTGAATATGTGAAACTGTGAGAACAAAATAAAAATTTCTAAAAAGAACTAAACAACCACAACCAAAACTTTCAGGCTTTTTACTTTTATCAATTGATATTATATGCAAAGAATGTAGTATTGCTTCTTCCTTTATATTCATTTTTTTATCCTTGTGCCGTAAGGCATCCGTCTAACGGGGCGGCGGATAAGCTGCAAGAAGCGAGAAAGCCGCACGGCTTTTGAGCTTCGCC
>CALAEM010000095.1 GCA_937890985.1 uncultured Treponema sp.
AAAAATGAAAGAACTATATGTAGGTTTATCGTCATGGGTAATACAAGATGGAAATTATAGTGATTTTGTTAAGGATGATAAAGCTGAATTTGCTCTTGAGATTTATTCTCAAAATATAGAAAAGACAGATTCACATAAAACCTATTGTGAACATATTGAAGACACTGAATACAAAATAGAAGGGAGAGTTGTTTTTATTGATAATGAATTCTTGGTAATAGATGTTGGAATCCTTATTTATTGGCAAAATGATAAAAGTAAATTTAAGGTAAATGATTACATTTCTGGTAATGTTTTTATAGGTATTGATCCATTTTTTTACTTTGAAAGTGGATATAAAAACAAAGGTATCCCAGCATTAATATATACTTGGCGAATTAAAGAAATTAGAATTGAAACCGCTCAGTTTATTGAGAATAAGGATGAAACAGGTTGCATAATACGTGTAAGAGATAAAGGTAAATCTAATAAAATAAATATCAATAAAACTGATGCATGGAAAGATGATAATGGTTATGGTGACTACACATTAGTATGTGAATTATTAGAAGAAAAACCAAAAAGAAAAATTGTCTAACACCCGCTTCAAATTGACATTTGTTTTGTCACGAAAGTTGCTTGGGCGGTCGCTGCTAAAGCAGCTCCCGTTTTCATGCAACTTTCGCACCAACTTTGTCTTACGCTTAGCGACGGCAAAGGCACAAATGCAGGTCAAGCGGGTGTTATGTGGACGCCCGCACTGGGGTGCAAAGGAGAAAGTAAAAATGTTTGATAGCGATATTTGCAAAAAAAAGGATGGAACTTCATTAAAATCTTATGAATCCGAATTTGAGGCTGATGAAGCCATATCCTATGTAAAGTCTAGATATGGAAATGATCAGGTAAAATATAGATGTTCAAAATGTAATTATTGGCATTTATCTCCAAAAGAACGACAGACTCCAAACCACAAAAGTAATTGCTTAGATTCTCAAGGAAAAATAAAACAGGCATATCCAACTCGAGAATCAGCTGAAACAAGAGCAAAAATTATTTATGAAGAAAAAGGTAAAAGACTTTTTGTTTATAAATGTGATCAATGTGGTGAATTTCACTTAACTCATATGCAGTATTAGGAGTATTAATATGAATTATAATCTAGCAACACTTGATAGAGATGAGTTTATTATTGAAATTTCGGACGATAGAAATTATTACAATTCGAAAAACGAATTGAAAAGTATTGTTTTTAATATTTGTGAATTAGATAAAGATTTAACTTTTGAAGATTTTAAGGATTATTTTGAAAAAAAATTAAACTCTTCTGTTGATTATGAAAATAAAAGCGATGATTTAATAAAATGCATTTATGAATATTATTTTGGTAAGATTGAATCCAAGTTTAAAACAGGTGAAAGCCTAACTGTGAATACATTTTTTGAAAAATACTCAGAAAAAAAGAGTTTTCAAATAAATTTTATGTTAGAAAAATATCCAGTTATTTGGAATGAAACTGATAGTTATAAGGATAATAATACTGATTATCAATTGTATATTTCTGAAATTTCCGAGGTAAAAGATGAATTATGGAAATTAGAATTAATTATGACAAAAAAGAATGTGGACAGATATTTTCTTGGTGGTAGATTTAAATTTTTTATAAGAAAGGGAGATTTAATTAATTTAAAATATTACGAACATCCGCTATATAATAGACCAGCGGAAGTAATAGATATTGATTATAATTCAATTACTGTAAAATTAGCAGGAGTTTCAAAACCATCTAAAATTCATAATATAAAAAATAATAGATGGTAATTAAAGAAATAAACACATAACAAAGGTTCGTAGCCGACAACGCAGACAAGCTGCGTTGCGGTTTAAAACAATGTTAGGCGGACGGCTCTACTAGAGCCGCTTTAGGATAGGAGAATCTATGGCACGGGCAAGAAATAAAGATGATTTACTGAAATTCGCTATGGAAAATTATTCAAAATTGATGGATATTATTTCTAAAATGACTGAAAATCAAATGAACACGCTTTTTGATTTCTCCGGCGATAAAAGTAAAAAAGAAGCTCATTGGAATCGTGATAAAAATGTTAGAGATGTTTTAATTCATTTGTATGAATGGCATCAACTTATGCTGAAATTCATAGAAAATAATGCTGATGGAAAAAGTAACATTCCGTTTTTGCCGCCTGAGTATTCTTGGAAAACCTATGGTGCAATGAATGTTATGTTTTGGAATAGGCATCAGAATACAAGCCTTGAAAGAGCAAAAGCAATGCTTGCAGAAAGTCATGAAAAAGTTCTTGCACTGGCTGATAAATACTCAAATGAAGAACTTTTTACAAAAAAATATTTTTCATGGACGGGAACAACCGATTTAGGCTCCTATTTTGTAAGTACGACTTCAAGTCATTATGATTGGGCTATTAAAAAGATAAAATTGCATTGTAAAAAAATTGTATAAAAACTAGACTATACGCTAGAAATTTGCTGAAGCTCGCAGAGCTGCGATACATTCCTATCATTTTTTATAGTAGAAAAATTATCAGAATAATAGTATAATTATGAACTGCAAGGAGGTCGTCGATGATAGAAACAGCTCTTAAAAAAAAGCGATGGATTATTTTGCAATGCTTGATAATGAACAGGCACAGATGGTTATTTCATACATAGAAACGATTGAATTGCCCTCTGAAAAACAAAATCGTACTCTTGCCGACCTAAAGGGTAAAATTCAGTTTGCTGATGGATATGATTATAAAGCAATGCAGGGTTCTTAGTGATTTTAGTAGATACTTCTGTGCTGATCAATTTTTTCGTAGCAAGGAAACTGTTGGAACGGCATATTTTGAAAAATTAATTGCTTGAGGAACAAAAACATTTTTGTATCAATGAATTTATTTAGCAAGAGCTTCTGCAAGGTTCAAAAGACGAGAAAGAATTTGCTGTTTTGAAATCTTATTTAATGGATGTACCGTTATATTCGCTAAAACGCGGTAGTCAATCCTTTGAAAATGCTGCTCTGTTGAATTTCCGTTGTCGTAGAAAAGGTGTTACAATTCGTAGTACGGTAGATTTGCTGATTGCAGAAACTGCGATTGAAAATAATATTCCGCTTCTTCACGATGATGACAATTTTACAAATATGGCTCGAATTATTACAGAGTTAAAGTTGGTTGTGTAGATAAAAACGCCTAACATCCGCTTCAACCTGACATTGCCTTTGCGGTAATGCAGGTTAAGCGAATGTTAGGCTGACGCCCGCAGCGGAGGGAAATATTTCTGCATTGATTATTGAAAAGAAAAATACGACGGGGTATTCTGAGAATGATATTAGGAATATAAATTATTACTATTAAAAGGAGTTCAAGAATGACTACAAATGATTGGGTGGATCCTAAAGTGATAGTTTCAATTTATGCTGCTGTTGTTTCTACAGTTTCATTAATTTGGAATATTGTTGTTTTAATTAATAAATCAAAATCAGAATTATTAATTAAACATTCTTTTGTTTTAAGTTTTTTTCATGATCAGTTAAAAGGTTCGTCTCCTTTATTTGGTCAAATATCGATTGAACTTACAAATGTAGGAAATGCTGATATAAATATTAAATTAGTAACTTTAAATTTCTGTGGAAAAAAAATTGAATTAATGGGAAAATTAGCTGATGCTATTGAATGTAAAGATTTACAGAATCCAAATAAATATCCAAAGTTATTAAGGAAAGGTGAACTTTTTAAAGATTCGATGGATGTAAAAGATATAATCAATACAATTGGTGATAAACTATCGGACTGTAATAATCTAAAAATAGAAGTAAAAGACACATTAGGTAAAAAATATTCATCAAAAAAGTTTACTTATAAAGAATTAAAAGAATTATTAAAATCTGCAAATGATTACAATTCTAAACCTCTCAGCTAACACGGCTTCAACCTGACATTGCATTGACGGCAATGCAGGTTAAGCGGTAGTTAGACCGATGCCTTGCGGCATGATAAACTGCAACTTTGAAAAATAGGGGGTTTTTTTGTAAGGTAAAGCGTGAAAGCGCCAATTAATAGCTTTGATTTTTCGATGAAAGCTCTGTTTTATTATAATGCTACTTATTAAGAAAAATAAAAGTTTTATCTGTGGATTTTAAGGTTTGTTAAGGAAGTCAACGAGTAAAAAGTCCTTCGGACGGTCGTGGTAATTATGGTAATTACTTGTTAAGGAAAATAAAAGTTTTATCTGTGGATTTTAAGACTTGTTAAGGAAATCAACGAGTTAAAAGTCCTCCGGACGGTTGTGGTAATTATAATAATTATTTGCTAAGGAAAATAAAAGTTGTGTTTTGGTGTTT
>CALAEM010000096.1 GCA_937890985.1 uncultured Treponema sp.
CCAATATTTTAACACTATATTTCATCTGGTATTCCTTCACCTAAGAACACAACTATACACTATACACTCAAAACTTATAGACGTGTTCTTAGTTTTTGTTGATTATTTTTTCCATCCGGGAACTGATTTTTTAGGTTTAACATTACCGCCGGAATCTTTTATTATTGATGACGTTGCCGTATTGCAGCTATTCTTATGAATCTTATATTTCTCCGGCTTCTTCGCTTCGTAGTCTTTTGCAGCCTTCATAACATCTTCATCAAATTCCGCAACCGTTTTACCTTCCGGTACTGGAACTTCTTGAGGACTGTATTTTTTTAGGTTTGTTTTTACCTTTTTCTTCTCAGACCTTTTAGACTCGTAATCCGTATGTCGAACATTATTCCCAAAGCCTAAAGAGCTAGAACTACTTTTTATAACGCTATGTTCAGGTCCAGATTCAAAAACAGCATCTACTTGAAATGTTGGATCTTCTATGGGTTTATCTGTAACAACAATCAAAGAATGAATATACTTTGTTCCCATTACTTTTGTACCTCCAAGATACGTTTCACCGCCGGTGATAAGACTCGCTTCTTGCGAAGTTAGCTCAATACCATCAAAACCAGCAAATAAATTCTTTTTGCTATTTGTTTCCAATCCAAAAGCGGACATAGCAAAAACCACCAGTACCATCAATGTTAATGTACTTTTCTTCATGTGTATTACCTCCTACACTCCATGGGTATATAAAAAATTAGCTTTCTTGTCAAGCGTTCAAGCAATGCGAACTCGACCTTTGCTTTTACTTCAGTTAAGCCTTAAGCGGCACGGTGCCATTGTCGGCTTTAATGTCGATTTGTGAGGCGCTAAAACTTATTTTAACTCCACGGGCTACACTCATATCAACGAGGTTTTTGAGCGTCCAGTCGTGCTTGACGGTGTTGATTAGAACAGGGCTTTTTGTGATTTCGATTTTTGCACTTCCAAGCACCATACTGTTCGGGTTTTTCGATGTTGTTAAATCCATAAAACAATTTTCTCCTATTTTGTTTTTTTGTTTTGTGATGATTAAAGCCGCGTTAGGTTTTAATCCCTATGATTGTGCTCGATGTTAAATTCAAGCTCCAATATCCAAGTTTCAGTGTACGAGTACGAGCGAGGCTCGATTATGTCTAAAAAAATTTCGTCATCGGGCTTTATCGCCTGCGGGTAACATAGCCCGTAAAATTTCGCCTCTTCGTCAATTGTGAAGTTTTGCACTTCGTCAAAAAATAGTGCAGCTTTTAACGAGCGTTCTAGACAATCGTTAATTGCGGTGTTGCTTGCTGGTATTTCTGCAAAAAGCTCAGCACGCAAACGTAGCCTCGCCCGTCCGTTTCCGATAATCACGGGGTGCGGTAAAAACGAAAGCTCAAAATGAAACTTTTCGCTTTTAACTTCGGACGGCAAAATAATAACTTGCGTGTCGGTTGCTTCACGTAACCTTTTTGCAAAAGCCTCGGCAATTTTCAAATAATTATTTTGCATAGTACGCCTCCGTCATTTTTTCAATTTGTTTAAGCTCTTCATCTGTTAACATCATATATTCACGTTTTGGAATTACTATTTCTTTTTTGAGAATGTAAGCAACAAAAGGCTTTGCGTTTTTGTCTTTCTTGCACATTATCACGTTGCTCCGCTCGCTGCTATTTCTTTTTTTTGGGCGGTATACAGAATAGCCTGCTTGCCGTAACGCTTCGATTGCGTCTTTTACGCTGCGGTATTTTGCACTGTGTTTTGCGATGCTGTACGTTGCAGGGAGCGCAAGGTGCTTTGAGTTTTTCGGCGTGATAATACCGCCGTCGTTAAGGATGCGGGCGTAAGGCACGTTCGTTGCAACAATCGCGGCGTGGGTTGTGTGCATAGCGTGTAAGCTCGCCCGCAAATTGCCTGTCATTCCTTTTAAGGTGTTGCTACCGCCTTTTACGGCAATCGTTAAAGGGGCGTTAGCAGGCTGTATATTGCTTTCGATGCGTTTTTGAATTTTACTCAAGGCATAAAGCGATATAGACGCTGCAAGCTCTTTTGTGTCTTTTTCAAAGTTAGGCAATTTTACACTTTGGACTTCTTCAATACTTAATTGCATTTTTAGTTTTTCCTTTTTGTGATTGCTGCAAGTGGTACGCGTTCATCCTTTGCTTTTTGGATGTCTTTGTACCGGGTGCTGATTATATCGCGGGCTTTTTCTAACCACTTTTCAGCACCTGTTGTATCTCCGTTGTATAAATACAATTCATAAATCGTAAGGTGCGAAACAATGAGTCTTTGCGTTTTAGAGTAAAGCGTAAAAAGAACGCCTACAAGGTGCAAAAGATTTGCCGTAAGTGTTTTAGCCCGTCCGATACATTCTGCCGTGATTTTATTTTCAGCTGTTTTGTCATTGTTGCCTGTTAGCTCAAAATATAACTTTGTGCTAATAAGGTTTTGAATTTCATCGACGGTTAAATCGGGGGCGGGTATTGCTTTGATGTGTTCGGCGTTGTTAGCGTCAAAGTCCTCTGGCGTTTCTGGTATTAAATCCAAATAGTCCTGCATACTCTTTGCCCCCTTTTTCCGTTACGCTATATACTTTTTGATAACCGACTTTGAAACTGCAAAGGCAGGAAACGGCTTTGAGCTTGAAAAGATTTTAATCCCGCTAGGGTCTTTGCTCTCTTCGTAGTTTACAAAAAACTGCAACGGCTGCAACTTGCTGTCAAGTTCGTCCAGTGCTGCGTAGAAAAGCTTTCCAGTGTTTTTCAAGTCAACGGTTTGCATCTTTTTCGGGTCGATTACGTTATTAACGTCCGTCTTTCCTGGTACGGTGTAGGTGTTTGGGACCAGCATAATTTTATACTTGCCAAAAAGCACCATTCCGTAGTCCGTCCACTGCACGGGGACGCTGCTTTGTGCGGTTGTAACGATTGTTAAAATCGTTGAATAAACGTCTGAGCCTGCAAGGAAGCGGATATCTGCACTTGCCGACGTTTGCACCTGTGCAACAAAATGAGATTCAAGGGCTTTTTGTAAATCGCCAAGCGATGAAGTCGCTGTGAGCGTTGAGTCGGTGGCGGTTTTGAGTTTTCCGATTTTTACGGAGTACGGGACGCTTCCAAAACTGCCTGTGTTGGCGGGGTAGCTAATTTCGCCAGACAGTGCTTGGCAGCATAAAATTTCAACCGTTTTAGCCGTGCGGTCTCTAAGCTCTTTTACCGCTTCGGTGAGTTTTGCCTCGATGCTGCTTGTTTCTCCAATGTGGATTAAATCGTTAAGCTCTCGCCCCAAAATGAATTTTGAAATTGCAATCGGGTGAACTTCGATAACCGAAATGTCCTGAGCATCTTTACCGACGGGGTAGGACTGCGAGCCTCGTTTTGTAACGGGGACTGCGCCTGTTTCGTCTTTGATGTCGGAGACGGCAATGTAAGGCGATGTTTTTTGCTCTCGCACTGCGGGCGGAAAAATTAAGTCCGTCATCGGCGTGAAAAGTTTTGGCATTTCACTCACGGTTTTGCTGAATTTGTCAAGGGACAAAAAAGATTTGATACTGTTTGTTACGTTGATGTTCATAAAAAAATTCTCCTAAAAGTTTTTGTTAAAATTTACACAAGGTAAATACCCGCGACACGAAATTCACGCCTTCGCTTTGTCGCCTCTTGCTCGTTTGCGTCTTGTATCGTTGCCCCGGTGTCATCAAGCACGTTTTCTTTTTTTACGGCACCAAAAACGAGGACGTTGACGGTGCTGTCTTTTGTTTTATCCTCGATTGCGTCAAGGCAGATACCGACAAAAACCGAGCTAGTCCCTTTTGTGTGCGTTAGCGTCATCGTGGTGTCGTTTTCAGTATAAAGGCAAGTGCCTTCTTTGATGTTTTTCAACCCGTCTTTTACATTATAAGGCTGGATAATGTAAAAATCGCTTGCGATGATTGAAGACTGTGAAATACTGATTTTTCCTAAGTTTCCGTTAATCATTGTTTACTCCTTAATTTGATTAAAATGCTTTTCCAATAAGCCTTGCCGCTTCACTGTAAGAGACTGTTTCTTTTTGGGAAGACGCTCCGCCGTCGGACAATGTAACTTCGTTTTGAAGATATCCGAGTGATGGCATTGTTTCAAAAACTTCCGTTAAAAGGTCAAAGCTCGAACCTTTTGCTTTGCCGTCCGAAAGGGTGATACTATCCGAAAGAGAAAGCGAGCCAGAAACAAGGGCGAGTTTTTCGATGCCTGCTTTTGAAAGTTTACCCTCTGCGGCTTTCAAAAGTACGTCCCTTTTTGTCTTTCGCAGGTTTTCGTAAAGCGTGCGGGTTGCAGGGCTTGCATCTGATAGCTCAATTTCAGGATGTTCGGCTGCAACCTTGTCGAGCTTTTCGGTTAGCTCTTTTAACTTTGCGGTAAGCTCTGCATTTTCTTTTTTGAGCTCTTCCGTGTCCGTGGACGCTGATGCTGCGTTTTGTTTTTGCAACTCGGCGTTCTGTTTTTCAAGCTCCGCGATGCGGGCTTTTAACTGTTCAAGTTCATTCATTTTATCTACTCCTATATCAGATAAATTTATGCTAGGGAATATAAGCGTTTCGGTTTGCGTGTCGCTTGCTGCTACCATTTCGGTGATTGTGTTTTTTAGGTCTTTAATCGCAGGCGGTTCTTCGCCTAAGTATGCAAGGTGATGTAAATAATATTTACCGTTGCTATCTTGTTTGGCACCGATTGAGCAATCAGGAAAAAAGCCTGCGTTAACGGCTTCGTTTAGTTTGTCGTTTTCTTCGATGTCTGCAAAAAGGGAAGCACCAACTAACTCGACGCTTGTAACGTTGCCAAGCCGCGGGGTGCGTGCGTTTATTTCGTGTCCGAGGGTAACGGGGGCGGTGTGCATTGTCCGAAAGTTTTCGGCAATGTCTGAAAGCATTTTTGCCGTTATCGTTACTGGCACGCCGTTACTCATAAAAGTCCCCGCGTGTGCAATTTCTCTTTTTCGTTGTTTCATCCCTTTTGTCCTTTTCAAAAGTGCGTTTCACAATGAGCGGAAAAACTAAAACGACGAGTGTGAAACGCGGGTTTATTATATCATACAAGGGACGCGTAAAAAAAAAATATTTTTACGCGTGAACGATGGTATATAATATCGATATATTCAATTCTTAGCCGCCTGTGAGACGCACTTCCTCAACCTTCGTTTCAGGTCAATCACACACAACTTTAGATATTTTTGTTTTGCAGGCGGCTTCTTTTTTTGGTAAAAAGTCGAGGAATAGCAAATTATAATTTACTTTAGACGCTTAAAGTAAATTATATGAATTTATATTTTACTTTACTTTACTTTATGGTTAAAAAATCTAGCAAATTTTACGCGTGAAACGTGTGATATAATGTTTTTAAGACATAATTCTCCTCCAGGAAAAAAGTCTAGCCCGTGTGGATGCGTTTTTCACCTCCTTGGCGCGTTTGCACGGGCGTTTTTTTAGCGAGGTTTTTTGGTCTAAAGGCGGTAAAACGAAATGACGCTGAACGAGTTTGTGTATAGGAATTTGAAAAAGGGTGTTGACTTTGACGGGCATTATGGGCTTCAGTGCGTGGATTTATTTAGGCAATATTGCCAAGATGTTTGGGATATACCGCAACCTGAAGGTGTGACGGGGGCGGTGGATTTTTTTACTAAATACGATAAAAAGCCTATTTTGAAAAAGCACCTCGAGAGGCTTTCGTATCCTGCGAATAAGCCTGTGGAAGGCGATGCGGTTGTTTTTGGAACTGTTAGCGGCAACCCTTACGGGCATATCGGAATTGTGGTCGCGTCTTTTCCTCAGGCGGTGGTCGTTTTGGAGCAAGACGGCTACAAGCAAGACGGCGTAAAAATCGAGTGGTATTCATACCGCAATGTTTTAGGTTTTTTGCGAAAAAGAAAGACGGCTTTGACGGAATAGGGCAGGCGGATAATGCAAGGTGAATTATTTGAGGCGGGCGGAGGCTATGTATCGCAGGCTTCACGTGTCAAAAAGTCGGCAACGTATGAAGAGTTCGTTGAAAAGTTCAAGCACAAAAAAACGACGGATGACTGTTACACGCCCGCCGACGTGTACGAGGTTGTAAAGGACTTTGCAGTTGAGCTTTGGAGGCGTGAGCATTCTGGAACGCCTTTTGTAATGCGTCCATTTTATCCTGGTGGTGATTACCAAAACGAAACATACCCAGAAAATGCGTATGTTGTGGATAATCCGCCTTTTTCGATAATGGCTAAAATTTTGGACTTTTACAAAAGCCGACGCATTCCGTATTTTTTGTTTGCTGATGGGCGGACTTTGTTTTCTTACTTTAGGGAATATCGTCCGATATCTTTTGTCGTCGTTAGCAATAATGTCGTTTATGAAAATGGGGCTAAAGTCAGCACGGGCTTTATAACAAACGTGTTTGCACGTCCGCGGTTAATACTTTCGAAAGAGTTAGCCGCTAAAATCGCAATGTGTGAAAGTCAGCCAGATACAAAAAATGTAAAGCGTGGCTACCGTGCGCGAGATTTTTATTCATCGCTTGATTTTTCGACGCTTGTAAAAAACTTTGGGCTAGATAGAGAATACAATATCGAAAATGCCCAAAAAAACGACAATACTTATAGCTCGCAGCTTCGTGTGCCAGACGCGGAGCTTCGAGATTTGGCAGAAATACAATGGTAGTGAGTAAAACATTCGGAGGAATTTATGAATGATAACAACGAAATACAAAGCAAGATAAACGCAATCATAGCGAAAAAAATGGAATTTGTTGATTTCGGTTATATGGAGTTTATATATAGCAAGTTGCCGTATATTCCGCATTTTCATTACTTAGTTGCAAAAGACGAAACTTGTTTTATGGCTATAAACCTTGAAACGCAATTATTCACGGTCGACGACACTCAAAGAAAAGCGGTGGATTTTCTCTACGACTTGATAATGTCGCATATAAAAGACGTTGCAGAAAGGGGCGACTTTGCCCAACTCATTGAAACCGCGAAAAGCAATGAAATGGACGAATATTGGCAAAAGTATCGCGAGATGGAGTTTACCGCTGCTCAAAAAGCTTTTAACAACCGCAAAAAAGACGCTGTTTCTAAAGTTGAAATAGTGGAAGGGTAAGGAAAAAATAATGAATAGTACGATAGCTTTTTTTGTTGGGTTTATCATTGGATGTGTTGGTTTTTTGTTGATAAGAAATATTTTTGAAAAGTGGCATATTGCAAAAATGATTGAGGCAATTGAAAAAGCGAAAAATAAAAATAGGGATATCTATTATGCCGAAATGAGATGCCGGAAGGCACGAGAGTTGCTGCGGCTAGTTCGAGAAAAAGAAGATAAAAAACACTAAAAGCTTTTTTTTATGAATTTGTGTATTTTTTCAATTTTGCAAGCGTCTTTTATTGTTAATAGAATAACACTTATAAATGTATGATAAGTGTCGGAATATTCATCTATTTGCTTATCATCATATTTATTTCGTTTTTCTATTAAATCAATATAATTTATTAAATCATCAACATGTTTTTTTACATCTGCATTAAAAAACATTTCGTCTTTGCAAACATAAAAAGCAAAATCTAAAGTCTTTTCTCTAAAATATAAATCTCTGTCTTCAATCGGTAATCTTTGTAATTCTATAAAAACAGGACGCAATTTAAAAAGCTTTTTTTCAAGGTTCGCATAGGCAGTAAAAATATTATTTATCAATCTATCCATTATGAAAATTTTATTTTCATGCTTGCGATTACTCAAAAACAAAATCAAGCTAAAGGTTTGTGATATAATCGCTCCAAGGATAGCGGTAAAAGCCGGATTTTCAAAAAGCTGCAAAATAAAGTTTTTCATTTTTCAAAATAGTTACTTTATGCCGTAGCGTTCGGCTATACTGTGCGTTTTATAACGCTACGACATCATATACATACAATAAGCTGCGGATGCAGCAACACCCGCCTTAAATACTTGTAAGGAAAAATCTCCAGCTAAATATTGTTTTAGTTTTTCCTCATACCTACGACGTGCAAATTCTTCGTCCCAAGAATAATTGCCGTTCAAATCCTCATCTAGCATTTTTTTCACTATTTTGCGGAATTCTTTATAGGTCAAATCTTTTTCACTTGCCATTTTCCCATCTCCCCCGTTATAAAGCTATCTCTATATTTCATTGCTTCATCATAGGCATCATCGCCCGAAAATTTTTTAACACTATTTTTTATAATATCCCAGTCCGTCTGTTTTTTTTCACCCGTGTACACATAAAAGACAACATCTTCGAGTTCGTCTCTTTTTTCGTCCCAACCTACAGGTGCATATTCTTTGTTAAACTCACAATAAGAAACTGGATGAAACCCGTTTCGTGTATAAAAGTTATGATTGCCAGAAAAGCTATCGAGTTTTATCCCGCCGTTTTTTACTGCTTGTTCTATTAACTGCACGCCGTGCGTTGCTTCATCTCGGACGTTTTTGCAGACGCTCACAATATCGCCATTAGGTTTAATAGCAACGACTGAACCCTTGCGTGTGCTAAAAGTTGTTATAGTAGTATATTCCTTTTCTGAATGGATGTCAACTCTCCAAGCCATCATTGGCTTAACAGTCTTTTTTGCTTCGGTGATATTTTTGTAAAATTGCACGCTCCCAACTTTTGCAAGTTTGCGGTCTTCCTTTATGCCCGAAAAACTAAAATCATTTAACCCCAACGCGTTAGCTGTTTTTTCAATCACTGTTTTTAGCCCATATTTCTCCGCCCGCTCTATCATTGTGTCGGTTAGCTTCCAAAAGCTTTCTTTGTCAAGCGGGTTGCCTCCGAAGCCGTTAGTAAGCGGGGCGGGGTTTTGCGGTTCTGTTATTTTTATTTCTCCAGTTTGCAATTCGTCAGGATAAACCGCCC
>CALAEM010000097.1 GCA_937890985.1 uncultured Treponema sp.
TCGTACAAGGATGTACGATGGTCAACGATTGGCACAGGATGGGCAACTAAAAATCTGCCAAGCGGATTTTTAGTTGCCACATCGGTTGCACGTTCGGTGAATGGCGACAAGGAGATTTCTCGATGAGAAAGTTGAGAATGGAGCGACGCGTGATTTGTTTGCGTAATTGACTAATTTGGTGATATTCGGTATAATGTGGAATTGCAAGATTGAGGAGTTGGCATGAACGACATTGGAATTAAATTAGCTGACGGGACATTTTATCCGATTTTATCGGATGCGGTTCGGTTTCAAAATATCGAGTTGACGACGGTTCGCGATAATCAGGAAACGGTTCAGATTGACCTTTTCCAAAAGGGAGAAACTTTGGAATATATTGGGTCTCTCATTGTTGAAGATATTGCACAAAAGAAGGCTGGAGAGTCAACGATATCTTTGAAGCTTGAGGTTGATGAAAACGAAAACTTAAAAGCCGAGGCTGCCGACCTCGATAGCGGTGCGGGGCAAACGTTGAAAGTTTCGCTTGCAGCGGTAACTCCGAATGATGAAGGCAATGACTTTAACTTAAACGACTTTGAGCTGTCGCCTCAAAAAGATTTTTCTGAAATGAGTTCGGAGAATTTTATCAGTGAAACGACTGCTGAGCGCGAGGCGGCTTCATTTGGTGCGGGCGAGAAAAAATTTCCGAAGTGGCTTGCCGCAATTTTGATACTTTTGGGCATTGCTGTTTTGGTTTTGGCGGTGCTGCTTCTCGGTCGCTCTTGCTCAAACAAAAAGCCCGCGTCTGGCGACGATGTTGCTTCGATAAAAGTGCCAGCACCTGAAACAACGTCAAAGGTACCAGAGCCTGCAAACGATACAATTAACGTAACGGGTTCTTCCTCAGAAGCTAAAACTGGAAATGAAAGCGGAGAGTCGGCTGAAAGCGATAAAACGGGTAGTTCGGAAGGCAACGGTTCCGCTTCCGATGCGGCTGAAGCTGCTTCAAATGCATCAAACGAATCAGACTCGTCGAACACATCGGCTACATCTGGAACGACTGAAGCGGGTGCAACTGGAACAACGGAAACCGCAGGCGCAACGGAAAAAACTTCAAGCACAAGTGCAGCTTCTGCAACTGGTGATGCGAAAAAAACGGCTAAGCTTCAAACAAATCCTGACGGAAGTGTGCGGTACTTGTTGAAATGGGGCGATACGCTTTGGGATCTTGCGGAAACGTTCTATAAAAATCCCTGGGATTACGTGCTAATTGCAAAGTACAACAAAATTAAAAACCCAAGCTATATCATCGCGGGTACGTATATCAATATTCCGATGAAATAAAACTTAGGTGTGCATATTTTAAAATAGGCAAAGCGGCTTCCGATGATTTTCTTTTCGGGAGCTGTTTTATTTTAAACTCAACGTTTCGGTTTATTTTGCCGAAAATAGATAAGCGATGTCAAGGCAGATTTTTTTAGGCGGACGGGGTGCGGTGAAAAAAATCCCTGTTGGCGGCGGAGCTGAAATTCCGGTGCAAAGTATGTGGAAAGAAAGCCTCACTGGACTTTCGGATAAAGCACTGCACGATATAGCTGTGCGGCTCGCTGAGTTTGAGCTTCTCGGTTTGAAGATTATGCGGTTTGCAGTTCCCGACGAGGAAAGTGCCACTGCTTTGAAAAAACTTTCGAAGCTGACATCGATGCCGCTCGTTGCTGACATTCACTTTGACCATAGGCTCGCACTGGAATGCATGTCGGCAGATGTTGCCGCAGTGAGAATTAATCCTGGGAACATCGGCAGTGCGGAAAATGTTGAAGCTGTGGTAAAAGCCGCTTCCGACACAGGAACGGTTTTGCGAATTGGTGTGAACTCAGGTTCGTTGCCGAAGTCGCTCATTGACTTGCCGAAAGCGGAAGCCTTGGTGGAAGCTGCTGAGCATGATATAAACATATTTGAGCGGCTGCATTTTCGAAATTATGCTGTTTCGCTAAAAGCCTCGAATATCGAAGACACTGTGCGTGCCAACGAACTTTTTGCGTCACGCTTTGACACGCCGATTCATCTTGGTGTAACGGAGGCTGGTCCCGCAATTAGCGGTGCGGTGAAAAGTACGATTGCGTTTTATAGGCTTTTGTCGAAAGGCATTGGCGACACACTCCGCGTAAGCCTTTCCGCTCCATGCGAGCTCGAAGTTATTGCAGGTATGGAAATTTTGCGGAGCATGGGCAAGGTAACCGATGGCATAACATTGGTGTCGTGTCCGCGATGCGGGCGTAACGGGTTTGACGTTCATTCGTTTTTGGCTCGATGGCAAACGCGTTTGTACGGCATACAAAAGAACGTTACCGTTGCCGTGATGGGTTGTGCGGTAAACGGCCCTGGTGAAGCAAAACGGGCAGACATCGGAATAACTGGCGGAAAAGATTTTGCAGTTATTTTTAAGCACGGAAAAATTGTGCGTAATATAGATTTGAAACGGGAAAGCGAAGATGAAAAAAACAAAATTATTGACGACGCTTTTGAAGCTGAACTCGATACTCTGTAAAGCAAAAACAATTGCGGTGTTGCTTTTGTGCGGATTAAATTTTTTTGCAATTAATGCACAACAGCAAAAAGTTTTTGTGAATGATAGTTTTCAACCGCAAGCAAACCGAAAAGCTGCAAATCCTGAAGCGGAAAAAACATGGACATATTTGCAGCAAGCGAAGCGTGAATACGATTGCGGCAATTTAAGCGAAGCGGTTGTGCTTGCGAATAAGGCAAACGACACAAACGAAGCGTATTATATTTCGTTGCACGACAGCATTAAAAAAGCGGTTAGTCGAAAAAGCGTTGCGGCAAAAGGCGACAAAATCACAGCCGTTTATAATAGGCTTTATGAATTGCAAGAGTTCAAAACCTGCAAGTTATTTGATGAAGTGTTTTTGCAGAAAAGTATAAAAGAGCTTTCCGATTCAATGGGAGCCTTGTATGAGTATTTGCAAAAGCGTGCAAAGATTTTACCAGAAAGTGCATATCTCATCGGTCGCGTTTTTGAAGCTCAAGGCGAATTCACGCAAGCAAAAACTTATTACACAAAGGCTTGGTCGCAAAAAGATTTTTTGGAAACGCTCGATGAAAAAATAAATATTCTTTATTCATTGGCGAATGTACATGAAGCATTGAATGAAACAAGCGAAGCGGAAAAGTTTTTGCTAACTGCCGCAGCACAAAGTGATTTGTACGCAAAGAAAAATTCATACTCGTCCCAGTTGCGTGCAATGCTAAAAAGCCTCAAAGAAAATAAGACGACGCAAAAGTTTTTTATTTTGTATAGACATGACGGAGACGCTGCATTGCAAGCACTTCAGCGTTTGACATCGTTATATTGTGCGGCAGGCGATTTCAATAAAGCTTTGGAAACTTCAGCTTGTGCAGTTTGCATTGTTACAACAGAATTGGAACGTGCAGTGAAAATGAAAAATTTTTTGTTCGAGTATAAAACGCTTAGCAATTTGATTTTGCAATGTAAACACGACACTGCACTTCAAACATGGGCAAGCGAAAAAAAAATTTGGGAATCATACTTGCAATTTGCTGATGTTCTTTATTCGTTAAATTATTTTTCGCAAGCAGAAGATATATACGTTTCCGTTGCATCAGCAGTTCCAGATTATTATCTTGCACAGCGAGCGTTTTATGAAATTAAAAAAATACAGGCACAAGTTGCAAAAAATTTAATTGACGAAACTAAAACGGAAACGGAAGAAAAAACTGCAACTGAAAATAAATAATACAATTTCGCAAAGGTGATTTAATGAAAAAAATTTTTACGCTTTTATTTTTATTGCCGACTTGCTTTGTGTTTGCAAAAGGAAGAGTTGAGACGCTTGGTGCAGAATACTATGAAATTGCTGAAGCATACGCCGAATTAAAAAAATACGACAAGGCGTTATACTTTTACGAAAAAGCTTCGGCAGATCCTGCATACAAAAATGCAAGCGACTATAATCGTGCTAGAATGTACGGCTTGCAAAATGATTGGGCAAAGGCAAAAAAAATTTTGCAAACATTGCACGAAAGTGAGCCCGCCAACAAAATGATTTTGCAAGCCTACGCCTATACTTTGATTATGAGCACAAGCGTCAAAGACGTAAGCGAAGGTAAAAATTTTTATAAGAAGCTTGCCGAGGAAAACCCTGACGACGCTGCAAGCCTTTTGGATTATGTGCGAATATTAGTTTTTACAAAAGATTACGAAACGGCACAAAGCGTTGTCGAAAAAGCTATTCTCAGTTTTCCGTCGGCAAAAGAGCGAGCGAATTTCGACGAGCTGCAAACACAAATCAAAAATGCTTTGAATAAAGCGGCGGACAAAGAATAAAGAATAATAAAACTAAAATAAAACAGGACAAGCTCATAGAGCTATCCAGCGTAAAAATAGTTTTAACTTTTGACACAAGGAGCACATTTAGCGGTGACTTTGTCGCCGCTAAATGTGCCGTGGATAAGCTTTGCCGTTTACAAAATCAACAAAAGAGATTTGCACGAAAGGAAAAACTTGGTGGGCAGGCTCGAACGCACATTGGTAAATCGGTTTTAGATTTTTCCGTTAAATGCGATGCTCAAAACTTCATCCATCGAAGAAACTGGATGGAACGTGATGCCCTTTTTCACATTGTCAGGTATTTCGTCCAAATCACGCACGTTTTCTTTCGGAATAATAATATCGGTAATGCCGTTGCGGTTTGCTGCAACTGTCTTTTCTTTTAAGCCTCCAATCGGTAGCACATTGCCAGTGAGCGAAAGCTCGCCAGTCATCGCGAGTTTCGGCTTTATAACTTTATTTGTCAAAAGCGACATCAAAGCAACGGTCATCGTGATGCCGGCAGAAGGCCCGTCTTTGGGCGTTGCACCTTCAGGAATATGCACATGCACAATATGAGTTTCAAACCATGCCGGCTGCTTAATTCTCTTTTCGGTTGCGTACCGACGCACCCACGACCACGCAATACTTGCGGACTCTTTCATCACGTCGCCCATTTGTCCTGTCAGCTTTAAAGCCCCTTTGCCTCGATTGATAATCGTTTCGATGAGCAAGGTGTCGCCTCCCATTCCAGTCCACGCCAAACCTATTGCAGTTCCAGGCACTTTTGCGGTAATTGTGTCATCAGGGAAAATAGGCTTTCCGAGCATGTCGACGATAATTTTTTCGGTGAGCTTCAATGTGTCGGTTGCTTCACGTGTGCCTTTGACTATTTCAACGGCAAGCTTTCGGTGAATTTTATCGAGCATCTTTTCCAAACTTCGAACGCCTGATTCTCGTGCATATTTATTTGCAATGAAAAGCAAATCCTTCGCCGTGTAAGCAATCGCCTTTTTTGCGAGACCGTGCTTTTTTAAGCTTTTCGGAATCAAAAACTTTTTCGCAATTTCCAGCTTTTCCGCATCGATGTAACCAGAAAGTCGAATAACTTCCGCACGGTCTAAAAGCGGACGCGGAATACTGTCCAGCGTATTTGCCGTTAAAATAAAAACTATGTTTGAAAGGTCAAACGGCAAGTCCAAGTAATGGTCACGAAAAGTTGTATTTTGCTCGGGGTCAAGCACTTCAAGCAAAGCACTGGCAGGGTCGCCGTTATAGCTTGCACTCATTTTGTCGATTTCATCGATCATAAAAACGGGCGACTTTGATTTTGTGATTTTTAGCCCTTGTAAAATCTTGCCAGGCATCGCACCAATATATGTTCGGCGATGCCCTTTAATCTCGGCTTCATCACGCATACCACCGACAGAAAAGCGGAAGAACTGTTTATTCATCGCTTTAGCGATTGACATACCAACGCTTGTTTTGCCCACGCCTGGCGGGCCGACCAAAAGAACAATCGCACCCTTGTTGTCGTCCTTTAGTTTCCGCACAGCAAGATATTCGATGATACGTTTTTTTACGTCGTCCAAACCGTAATGGTCAGCGTTCAAAACTTTTTCGGCGTTCGCAATATCGTATGTTTGCTTTGCGGTATCATTCCACGGAAGCGATAAAATCGTATCGAGGTACGTCCTCGTAACATTGTAGTCGGGCGAGCCAGTTTCTAGCATCATCAATTTTTCAAGCTCTTCTTCGACTGTCTCTTTTACCTCGCCTTCAAATTTAAACTCATCGATGAGCTTGCGGAATTTTTGTTCATCAAGATTTTTCGGGTCGGACGAAAGTCCCAACTCTTCTTTGAGCGACTTTAGCTCTTCACGCAAAAAATACTCACGTTGATTTTTTTCGATGCGGTTATTTAAGTCTTCCTGGATTTTATGCTGAATGTGCAAAAATTCTTTTTCTTTTTGGATGTGGATAAACACTTTTTCCATTCGAGTTTGCACGTCGAGAGTTTCCAAAATGTCTTGCTGTTCATCTTTTTGGATATTCAAAATGCTCGCGATAAAATCGGCAGCCTTTCCAGCTTGGTCAATGTTAACTAAATTAAATCGCATTTCATCACTAAAAAGCGGATTGTCTTTTGAAATTTTTTGCATTTCCGCAACCAAACTTCGCAAGAGAGCTTTCACTTCGATGCTGTCGTTTTTTTTATCTTCGAGATACTCGACACGCACACGGATAGGATTTTTTTTATTTAAAACTTTTTCGATTTTGAAGCGTTTGTACGTTGAAACAAAAATGTTAACGCCTCCGTCTGGTAAGTTTATTTTTTTTGCGATTTTTGCAACTGTGCCGATTTGGTGTAAATCATCAACGGAAGGCGTTTCATTATCGTTTTTTAAAAGCACAAAGCCGATAAAGCCGTTTTCCTCGTAGGCGGAATTTATCGCCGTAACATCTTCGGCATCGGTAATAGCCATCGGTGTAAAAACGCCCGGAAAAATAGGACGTCCCGCAAGCGGAATGACATTCAGCACCGGCGGCAAAAGTTTTTCTACCGGAATAATATTTTTTTCATCAGACATATTGTAAATATCACAATAATGGAACGAAAAGTCAAGAGTTTTTTAGCCCCTTTATTTTTGGCTTCAGTTTTGTGAAAACTCGCAAGGTAATGGGCAACACGGACGTTGCCTAACCCAGCCACGGATGGCGGGCAGATAAAACAATAACGAGTTTTCACAAAAATCGCAAGGTAATGGGCAACACGGACGTTGCCCATTACCAAGTTTTTGGTAAATTGAATGGTCTATAGACATTCATTTCGCTTTGTGTTAGAATATTTTCAAGGAGTGCTTATGAATATAGATGTTAGTTCTGTTAATTTTTCGTTGCCTGATGAAGACCGTGAGTATTTGATGAAAAAGTTTTCACGAATTGGTTATGCCGAAGATTTAATTACGGATGTTCGCTGCACGGTGAAAGAAGATAAAAAATACGTTTATGATTGCACAGTGAATTTCCGTTGGGGTGCAGTTGCACATGTTGCTGCCGAGAATTATGATTTTAAGGCGGGTGTGAATAAACTGATGGACGTTCTTGACAGCAAGGTCAAAAAAGAAAAAGAGAAAGTTCAAGAAAAATAATGGCGTACAGTATAGACACGAGGTCTTTTTCTGTGCTGGACTTACTGGAGATTGATTTAACTGACCGCGAGCCTTTGGGCTTAAAATGCATTTCGGGGCAACGCGGTTTGTCGCGGGTTATTTCTTCGGCGGAAATCAATCGTCCAGGTTTGGCACTTGCTGGTTTTTTTGATTCGTTTGCGTATTCGCGCATTCAGCTTTTTGGCTTGGGCGAGTACGCATTTTTGCAAAAGCTCACAAGCACGGAAGATTATTCTGCGTGTGAAAAGTTTTTCGCTTACGAAATTCCCTGTTGCATTTTTGCTGGTTCGTTGCAGCCGCCGCAATGGTTTATCGATTTGGGCGACAAAAGTGCTTGCCCGATTTTAACAACCGATTTAACTTCGAGTAATTTTTTGGTTCGCAGTTTGCGGCTTCTTTCGAGTGTGTTTGCTCCGAAGACAACAATTCACGGCGTTATGGTTGAAGTGTATGGGCTGGGCATTTTGCTTTTGGGCGATTCTGGTGTTGGTAAAAGCGAAACTGCTTTGGAGTTGGTAAACCATGGGCATCGTCTCATCGCTGACGACGTTGTTGAGATATACGCACTTTCAGAGCACACGCTTATTGCACAAGGTGCGAACAATATTATCGCTCATCACATGGAAATCCGCGGTTTGGGCATTATCAACGTTCAGGAAATTTTCGGCATCGGTTCGATTTTGGACACAAAAAAAATCGACCTTGTTGCAAAGCTGGAAGTTTGGGACAGCACAAAAATATATGACAGGTTGGGAACGGACGAATTGACAACAACAATTCTCGGTGTAAAAGTTCCGACGATAGAAATACCGATTAAGCCTGGGAGAAACATTCCAGTGATTTTGGAAACGGCTGCAAAAAATGAGAGACTGAAAGCAACTGGCTATTTTGCCGCACGTGAATTTCACAATAATGTGTTGCGTTGGATTGAAAGCGATTCTTCGCGTGCACCGTATTACAACGGCGACGAAGTGTATTAGCGACGTGCTGGTGCAACTCACAAAAAGCTCGCGAACCGCTGACGGTCTGTCAGCGGTTCGCGGTAGAACAGCGTACGGCAATGTACGATGTTGCCATAAACGACTATTTTGTTTCGGTGTCGCTTGCAGGCTTAAACCTAACTTCGAGCGAGCCAAGCCCGCCGTTTAAATGCAACTTGTTTTTTGCTGATGCTTCCGTACACTCGTTCGAATATGATTTGCCAGTCGTTCCGTCGATACGCACCGTATCAAATAACGAGCTTTTCGCACGAATGTAATAGTCGTCTTTATCGCCCGATAACGTCAGCTCAACTTTTCCGACACCGCCTGAAACAGTGATGTCGCCAAGCAAGGTTCCGTCGAACTGCACCAAGCCGACTCCGCCAGAAAGTTTCATATTGTTCCAGACGCAACCTTCTGCCGCAATCTTTCCAACGCCAGCAGAAATTTTGGTTTTTTCAGTCGAGCGAACTTGCACCATTTTGCACATTCCAACGCCACAATCTAAACGCAATTTTGCTGTTGTGATATTTTTAATTTTCGTTACGCCAACGCCTGCTGAAATTTTTATCGTCTCGAATACTTTTCCCTTTGGCACACAAATTTTAATTGAACGCTTTTCGTTTGAATTCCATATAGTGCGAATGAGCGAGCCTCGTTCGGTAACTGAAACCGTAAGTGTGTCATCGACTTGACGAATGTCGACAAGGTCATCGTCAATATTTTTCAACGTGCAGGTAATTGCCTGAATGTCCTCTTTTTCGCTCAGCTTCACATTAAAAGCCGAACTCGATAATTTTAACTGCTTTATTTCGTCTGCATTAAATTCCATCTGTTCCTCCAAATATGTCGTTAATTTTTTTTGACAAATACATTATACGATAAAACATTTTTAACGTCTACTCATTTATCTTTTTATAAAACGCTTAATTATATTTTTAAATATTGCATCACCAGTGACGAGCAAAAGGAAAAGCCCGACAGCAGCAAAGATGCAAAAATTGATTCCGAGTGGAATTCCTTCGCTGATAATTCTGCCGTGTCCTGCAAACATTCTGTAAAAATAGCCTCCGAAAAAATAAACTGGCAAGGCGGCGACAAATGAGAAGACGCACATTTTTGCAACGCTAAAAAAAGTAACAGCAATGATTTTTTTGAAATCCAAGTTTTTATTTTTTTTCAAAAATACAAAAAGCAAAAATGTGTTTGCAAAGTTTGCTATAGTTACTGCCAATGCCAATCCGCCGCCTGCCATAGGATTTACCAGCAGCAGCGACAACACAATATTTACACCAAACGAAATCAGTCCAGCGAGAGCAGGCAACTTTGAATTGCCTTGTGCGTAAAACGCTGGTGCGGTAATCCTATTCAAGGCAATAAAAAAAAGTCCGCCGATGTGAAATATAAACGCATTGAGCGTCAGTGCAACCGAATTTGCATCGAAGTGTTTTGCCTTGTAAACAAGCGTGATAATATGCTCGCCAGAAATCAGTGCAAAAAAAGTTGCAGGTATGGTAATCAGTGCAATAGTTTTTATCGATGTTAAAAATATCTTCTGAAAATTTTCCCAGTCTTTTTTTGCAGCACAACCAGAAAGGTCAGGCAGGATAACCGTTCCGACTGAAACAACAAAAACGCCCAAGAGCAATTCCTGCAAACGCAATGAATACTGCAAACTTGAAAGCACACCTGTACCAGCTTGTTTTCCGAGAGTGCTTGAAACAATATCGTTCAGTTGGTAAGCTGCCATACCGAAGAGCGTCGGCACAATGAGAGCGACAACTCTTTTCGTTCCATCATTTGTGAATGCTTTTTTTAAACTTGTAAACGAGAAGCTAAATCGCGTTTTTAGCACAAATGGAAGTTGAAACAGAACTTGCACGATACCGCCTGCCGTTACGCCAACCGACATTGCAATCGCAGAATTGTCAAAAAAAGCCGTCAACCCGTATGTGCATGCGATAATAATAATATTGAAAAGAATTGGTGTAAAACCTGAAGGCGTAAAAATTTTTACACTATTGAGAATTCCCTGAAACAAAGCCGCAAGCGAAATCAGTGCGAGGTACGGAAACATAATTCGGGTAAGCACAACGGTGAGCAAAAAATCATGAGTTTTGTCGGCAAAAAAAACTTTTAAAATCAGTGGCGTGATGACAATGCCAATCACAACAACAATGCTTGTTAAAAAAGTTATCAGCGTAAAAATCGCCGAAAGAAATTCCTGAGTGTTTTTTTTTGCCACTTCTTTTTCGCTATCGGAATGAGCCGCGTCAAGCTCCGAAAGATATTTTTCAAACGTGGGAATAAACGCTACCGTGATGCTATTCTCGGCAAACAAACGTCGCAAAAGGTTCGGTATCAAAAACGCAATAGCAAATGCATCCGCAAGCGGACTCGTTCCCATAAATGCGGACTTTGTCATTTCGCGTAAAAGCCCCATAATGCGCGAGATAAGCGTCAAAAGTGAAAGGCTAACCCCGTGCCGCAGCAGTGATTTTTTTGTCTTTCCAGTATCTGTATCATTCATATTGAGTTCCAGCTGGGCATTTTACAGCTTTATCCTAAAACTTTCAACCGCAAGAATGTAGCTGTCGCACGGAAGAGCCTATCCACGGGCAACCTTTCGGTTGCCATCCTGTGCAAAAAGCTCTATCGAGTTTTTCGAACGAAAAACTCGCAGTTCAAAAATTGGCACAGGACGCCAATTTTTGAACCGCATCCGTGCCGCCAAGGACGGCGGGTGATAAAACAATAACAAGTTTTCACAAAAACAACATTTTTTGAAAACTCGCAAGGTAATGGGCAACACGGACGTTGCCCATTACCGAGCTTTTAGCGTGTCGTAAAATGCATTGTAACATGATGGGCGGTACGCGGCGACATCCCCGCCACGGATGGCGGTGTACAAAAGCACTACCGAGTTTTTCGAACGAAAAACTCGAAGTTCAAAAATTGGCACGGATGCCAATTTTTGAACCGTCCCGTGAGTTGAACATTCGGTGAATCGAACGCAAATAAGAGATTGATTTTTTCGCAGTTGTTGATTTTTAAAGTGGAGAAAAAGTCGCACAGAAAGAAAAAAAAGACTTGACAAAAAAAGTTTTTTGTGATAGAATGGGCGAAGTTTATTCTTAAAAGAGGTGTTTAAGATGGCAAACAAGCCAAGAGGTAAAATAGTACGAAGGCTCGGAATTAACATTTACGGGAATCCAAAATATGACAAACTTTTGGACAGAAAACCGAATACTCCCGGAAAGGAACGCGGCAGCAAATCCAGAGCAAAAGTATCTGTTTACGGTGAACAATTAAAAGAAAAACAGAAATTCCGATTCGCGTATGGCATGTCGGAACGACAGTTTAGAAATTTGTACAAAAACGCAAGTAGAATGGTTGGTGCAACCGGCGATAACATGATTTCCTTGATGGAACGTCGCTTTGATAACACTATCTATCGAATGGGTTTTGCAATTAGCCGTGCACAAGCCCGACAGATGGTGTCTCACGCATATTTTTATATCAATGGCAAACTTGCGAATATTCCCTCGATGTACATCAAAGCTGGCGACGTGATTACGACGCGCGACCGAAAAGGTATCGAAGCATTGGTGCGAAAGAATTTAAGTGCAAACACAAACAAAAAAGCAACTTGGATTGAACTGGACGATGAAAAACTTTCTGCAAAGGTAGTTGTATTACCGAAAGCAGAGGATGTTCAGCCAGTCGGAAAAATCCAAAGCGTCGTTGAATTCTATTCACGATAGCATTAAGCTATTATTTGATTTTATTAACTATTGGCAAAGGTGCTGTTCGGTTTTAGCGGTGCTTTTGCTTCATTCCCGAAAAAGCTCAAGTGCCTTGAGCTTTTTTTATTTTGGCTTAACTCTGATGCGAAAAGCTAAAAAGAATTGCCGAAAATACAAGCGATAAAAAAACTGCATTGCACGAGCAATGCAGTTTAAGTTTTCTCAAAACGACAAGATGGAACCTCTAAAATCAGGCTAGATTTTTAGCGATAACCAAAAGGCTAAAAACTTGAAAGGATTTTTGCAAGCGATTCTTTTGCGTCACCCAAAAATAGCATAATGTTTTCGGCTGGCTCATACAGAGGGTTCGCAACCCCTGCATAACCGGGCTTCAAGTCAAAATTGCAGATAATCAAACGTGGCGACTCGCTCGCTTTCAAAACGGGCATTCCAGAAATCGGCGTGTTCGGCAAAGTACTTGCAGCTGGATTGATAACGTCGCTTGCCCCGACGACAATCGTAACGTCTGACTTTGCAAAATCATCGTTGATAGCGTCCATCTCAAAAAGCTTATCGTAAGGAATATCAACTTCGGCTAAAAGCACATTCATGTGTCCAGGCATTCGTCCCGCAACAGGGTGAATTGCAAACCGCACGTTTTTACCGGCAGCTTCCAGTTTTTCGGTCAAGGCTTTAATTTGACTTTGAGCTTGCGACAAAGCCATTCCGTACCCTGGAATAATGATTATATTCTTTGCTGCCGAAATCCAGTTTCCGACCTCGCTAGGCGAAGCATTCGAAGCGGTTTTTTCAGCCTCTTTCGTGGGGGCTTTTTCAGATAAAGCCACCGATTCAGAAGCATTATCCGCGGGAGCCTTTGCTGCTGCCTTCGCAAAAATAATCGATGAGAGTTTGCGATTCATTGCACGGCACATTATTTGTGTGAGGATTAAGCCTGAAGCTCCGACAATGCCGCCGATTGAAATGAGTAGAATATCAGAAATTGCCAAACCAGCAACGGCAGCTGCTAAACCCGATGTTGAGTTTAAAAGCGAAATTGTTATCGGCATATCTGCACCGCCGACACGTATCGCAAACACAACTCCAAAAAGCAAACTCAACAAAGCAACGCCAGCACTGATCTGTGGTATCATCGTTCCTGCGGAGGAAAACAGACTCACAGCGATTAACGCAACAATCCCGAGTGCAAGTAATCCAGTAATCAGCTGGTGAAGCGGCAACACGACTTGCTTTTGAGGAATGTTTTTATTCAGTTTTCCAGCGGCAATTAAACTGCCCGAAAAAGTCAGTGCACCAATTGCAAGTGCAAACAACGCACTCACAAGCGAAAAAAGCAACGTCGGGTGAGCCTCACCTGCAAAGCCTGTCGCAGCGAAACCGTTTACGGTCAACCACGCAGCAACTGCCGACGCCGCTCCGCCCAAACCGTTCAAAAGAGCGACAGTTTGCGGCATCGAAATCATCTTCACCTTGGCAATTAACCACAAGCCTATAAGTGCACCTGCGGCAAGCGATGCCCAAACAAAACCATTGAAAAATAGCTTTTGCGTGTACATTGTTACACCAACCGCAAGCACCATACACAACGCACTTAAAAGATTTCCCAGAGCCGCACGTTTGACATTACTCATCAGTTTAATGCCAACCAAAACGCCGACACTGAGAATTGCATAGATTATATTAAGTATCATTTATACCTCGTTCGTTTCGGAATCTCAAAAAGAATTTTTTTGAAAGTTCCACTTGATAGTTTATAAGGGAAATCAACTTTGGCACATTCACCAAAGCTTAAAATATCCTGAAATAAAACATCACTCGCGGTTGCGGGCAATCACGCAAATATAAAATTTACGCAAAATCCCGCAACCTAAATTGCAAGCTTTTATTTCGCTTTGAACATTTTTAACATTCGGTGTGTCAAACCAAAACCTGCGACAACGTTTATCATCGCAAAAGCAATCCCTACACATCCAAGCACAGTACCGAAAAGCGTTTGAGCTTTCGCCGTTTCCGTGATAGTCGCTAAAAGCGTAATTCCAGAAAGAGCGTTCATTCCAGACATCAGTGGCGTGTGCAGCAAACTTGGAACTTCGTTGATTAACTTGTAACCGATTAAGGTTGCAGCGACAAAAATAGCAAGCAAAGCGGCAATCATAGACCCATCGCCTCCCGAGCTCCAACGTGAACGATTTTACCTTCGTTTGTCGTGAGAATACCACGGACAATTTCGTCGCTTGTGTCAACACTCAAAGTGCTACCTTTGATGAGGTATTTTGCAAGGTTGTAAATATTCTTTGCAAACATCCACGTTGAGCTTTCCGGAAGCATTCCCGGAATATTTTTGATACCAACGAGATTAACTCCGTGCTTCGTTTCAATTTCACCTGGAGGCGTAATTTCGCAGTTACCGCCTTGGTCAATCGAAATATCCACGATGACGGAACCATGCTTCATTGTTTTAACCATTTCTTCGGTAATGATTTTCGGAGCAATCTTTCCTGGAACCAAAGCCGACGCAAAAATAACGTCCATATCTTTGATGTGCGGAGCAAGTTTTTCACGTTCATGCTGCAAAGTCTCTTCTTTCAAGTGCAACGCATATCCGCCTTCACCGACAGCTTCTTTCTCGGCAACTCCGACATCGATAACTTTTGCACCGAGCGACTGGGCTTGCTCACGGGCGGCAGGTCGAATATCAGCAGCGTAAACAACCGCACCGAGTCGTTTCGCCGTCGCGAGTGCCTGCAAGCCGCCGACACCAGTTCCGATAACCAAAACGTTCACAGGCTTAATCATTCCGACTGCGGAAAAAATTTGTGGCATAAAACGCGGCAGTAAATTTCCTGCAATCATAATGCCCTTGTAGCCTGCACAAGTACTCATCGAAGTCAGTGCGTCCATATTTTGTGCACGTGAAATTCGCGGCACTCCGTCGAGCGTAAAAGACACAATTCCCTTTTCAGCCATCTCTTTTACCATAGCGTGGTTCACTGGAGATGCCGGGTGAATAAACGTAATCAAATACTGCCCAGAATGCATCATCGAAATTTCACTGCAATTTTTAGCCTTGTTGAAAAGAGGCTCTTTTACCTTGAGGATTAAATCTGACTTTTTATACAAGTCGGCTACATCGTCAACCAATGTTACGCCAGCTTTCAAATAAGCCTCATCCAAAAAGTACGAACCCACACCAGCACCTTTTTCAACAAGCACCGAATGTCCGTCAGCAATAAAAGATGCACAAGTTTCTGGAGTTGCGGCAACACGAGCTTCTCCATGCATAATTTCCTTAGGCACACCAATAACCATAATTTCCTCCTATCAGAATCGCGGAATAACCGCGTGATATACTAATAATTCTAACAGGCAAAATAAAAAATTGCAATAGTATTTTTTCAGAAAACGCAAAAAAGTTACTAAATTTAATTAAGCTTTTATTTTTAGATATTCTTAAGCCCGTAAAACGCTCGAGCTTTTTAGATTTTAACGCCACAAAAGTTTTATTGAAAGGCTTCAAACTTTTTAGGTCAAACCTAAAATGGCAAAACCTTCTTAAAAAGCTTAAACGTATTTATTTTAAGCTTTTTGGGATAATAGGCATAAAGCGACTAAACCCACTAAAGACAAAATGTCTTTTTGAGCAGCGAACCGCCTTTTCGACATACATCCGTGTCAGAATGTGGCACGGAAACCAGTTCAATAATGTACATTCGTGTAACCGTGGACGCTATGAAACAAAACTATTGATACAAGTTGGTGAACGTGTGGCGGTAAAACCGACTCACGTTCACCCGTGGATAAGCTTTTCCGTTTACAAATGCAAGTAAAGATGCCTGAGCTAGGCACGAGCGTCGAGGCGGATTTTATTTCTGGCAGAAAATTATCGGGCAAGCTCAAACCGGCTCACTTCGTTCGGGTCTGGTTTCGGAAGGTCGGCAATGCTATTCAGCTGGAACACAGCTAAAAACTTTTTGGTTGTGCCGTACATCATCGGTTTACCAGGCGAATCTTTTTTGCCGACTTCTTTGATAAGCTCTTTTTCGATAAGCAAGTGAACCATCGTGTCGGACGAAACGCCTCGAATAGCTTCAATTTCGGCTTTTGTAACTGGTTGCTTATACGCAATGAGCGTTAGCGTTTCCATTGCCGCCCGCGAAAGCTTCGCTTCGTTTTTCTTGCCATAGCGGTCTTTCAGCACTTCCCAAAATTCTTTTTTCGGAACAATAGTCCAGCCGCCCAAAATTTGTGCAAGCTCAATCCCGCGATTTGCTTGAGCATATTCTTCTTGCAATTTTTCAATGCATAATTTTACAATCTCAGGCGAAAGTCCCGAATACTTTGCAAGATTTTCTTCACTGACAGGTTGACTTTCCAAATACAAAACCGCATCGATAAGTGCCGTTTCTTTTTCCAACTTTATGTCTTCTTCCATTATTAGATTCTCCTCGAAAGGCTATTGTGCATTGTCAGGCTGCGGCTCGGCACTTTGTGGCTTTTCTTCCTCGTAGGCTTTTAATTTTATGTCGCCAAACATCGAATGCTGCCACACACTTACCATCTTTAACTTCACAGCCTCAAGCACCGCCATAAATGCACAAACAACATCCAGCAAGTTGCCCGCACGTGTAATCAAATCATCAAAATGACACTCACCTTTTTCACCAATCAACTCGTCAATGAGCGTAATCTTTTCGTTAACCGAAACTTCCTCATAGATGCTCAAAATTTGTTCGCCAGTGTAGCCAGAGATAAGCCGCGAAAAAGTTGTTAAAAGCTGCCAAGTGTCCAGCTTTTGCCAAGCGTCATCTTCTCCAAACGGAAGCTGTGCCTGAAACTTTTTTCGCTCAAAAAACCACTCCGTTTCGCCTTCACGTTGTTCCATCAATGCCGAAAGTTGCTTGTACTTTTGGTACTCAATCAACTGGTCAACCAAGTTTTGCCTCGGGTCATCAATATCTTCATCGCTGAGACTCACTTCAACAGGGAGCAACATTGCACTTTTGATGTACAAAAGGTTTGCAGCCATCGCGTAAAATTCCGTCAAGTTTTCAAGCTCAGGCGAAATCGCATAATCCAAATATTCCAAGTACTGCTCGGTAATTTCCGCAATCGGAATATCGTAAATATTTATTTCATTCTTTTTAATCAAAAACAAAAGTAAATCAAGCGGGCCTTCAAATTTTTCGGTTTTAAATTCAGTATTTGAAATTACGTTTTCGACAACGGGGTTTTCCTGTTCCATAATAGCTTCCTTCATAAAGGCAACATACATTTTTACTGGCAGCGAGCACTCAAAGCGTGCAAAGTTTTTCTACACCCTGATTTTCTAAACGCTCCAGAAAATAACTATACGGTACCTTACTTATAGGTTCGGCATAATCGGGCAAAACCTCAAGTAAAGGAATTAAAACAAATTGGCGTTTTTTCATCGCAGGATGCGGAACTACCAGCTCAGGCGTATTCAGAGTTTGCGTCCCGAATAGCAAAATATCTATGTCGAGGGTGCGAGGTCCTTTTGCTATTTGTTTTGCACGATTGCGTCCGTTTTGCCGCTCAATCGATTGCGTCCTTTCTAAAAGACTGTGTGGCGTTCCGTCATAATCCGCAGTAAACACAAGGTTGAGAAAGTCGTCCTGCTCGAGATAATCCTGCGGCTTTGTCCGATACACTGACGAAACCCGCACATTCTGCGTAAAACTCGAAAGGGCTTTAACCGCATTCCGCAA
The DNA here is from genome assembly GCA_937890985.1 of uncultured Treponema sp. Lineage (GTDB taxonomy): Bacteria > Spirochaetota > Spirochaetia > Treponematales > Treponemataceae > Treponema_B. The sequence goes on from CALAEM010000097.1 coordinate 17,974, forward strand.
GTACTCCAAGCTGTTGCCGACATTTGAGCCTAAACCCAAAACTATTTTTTCCATACGTCGCAAAAACCTAATCTTCACAAGCGGAGCTCTCCGCGGACGCTGCAACACGCTTTTTTGCAGATTTCGCTGATTTTGATTTCGCTGAAGGCTTAATTAAAAAACGCTTAATCACAAAAATGATAGCGACCGAAACAATGGTCAAAAGCGACGTTGAAGCCGAAAGATGATTGAGCAGCAACTGCCTTGCCAGAACAAAAAGCAACAATTTTAGCGTCGTTTTTGTGTTGTGGTTCGAAAGCATTTTCACCAACTCAATTCCGATGATTAACTCAAAAATGAGCGAGATAATCTCGTCAAAAGATATGTTTGCGGTTTTATGAACAAACATATCAACCACAGTTGTGTACATTTCAGACGCCAGCCTCAAAACAAAAACAATAACTAAAAGGATAATCAGTATCGATATAGTTATTTCAATATAGTCGGCGGCAGTCGACAAAATCCTATGCATTTTAATTTTAAGCTTACTTTTCATAACGCGATAATTTACCATTTTTTTTTGTAAAAATCTAGACGCAAAAACTTCGAACGCTTGCCACAACGCCGTCTATCGTTTGAGCTTTTGAGCTTTTTCCGCTTCGAGCCTAAACAGCCAAGGACGCACACCTCAAACACAAAACTTTTGCACTTCCCGTCAATGAGCGGTGTGCGTTGCTTTAACCGCAAAAGGCTTTTCCCCGCACGGAAAAGTTTTTAGTGTTACGCTGGTTCAAAAATTGGCGTCCGTGCCAAATGTTTAACAGCGTACATCCTTGTACGCTGTTAAACGACGAGATT
>CALAEM010000098.1 GCA_937890985.1 uncultured Treponema sp.
TTAGGAATACGCTAAAAGCAAGGTAATGGGCAACGTCCTTGTTGCCCATTACCTTAACTCGCTTTTTTGATTTTTATTGAAAATCGCTTGACAGTTTTTGGATTTTTTTGTATTATATCCAGAATTGTGATATATTTAGAACGATTTTAAAGGATTGAGTTATGACAAAAAATGCATTAACGATTTTAGATATCGTAAATAATAGTTATGATCACCCGACTGCGGAAGATATTTTTCTGAAGCTAAAAGCAAAAAAAAGCAAGATGGTACTTGCGACAGTGTACAACAACCTAAATATGCTTTGCGAAAAAGGTCTCGTCAGGCGACTTTCGATTGACGGAGTTTCAGACCGATTCGACCACGCTAACCGCCATGACCATTTGTATTGTTCGTCATGCGGAAAGATTGCTGACGTCAAGTTTGATGACCTCACGCAGATGATTGAAGAAAAGCTCGGAACCAACATCCTGTCGTATAAGTTGCAGGTGAACTATATTTGCCCCGATTGTATGGAAGCATTGCATAAAAAGCAATCTATGATGCAGCCGGCTATTTCTGCGGAAGACAAATCAATTTGCGGTTAGCTCCGCGGCTAGGATTTGTCAATAACAACGAGGCAACGCTGATTTTCGAGAAAAGGAACTTGCACGTTACGGATAGCGAAACTAGCTCCTGCCGCCACAAGTTCTGCACGGAGACTTTGCAACTCTGTGGCGGTTTTTTCTGCGTTGCCTTTGTATAAAATCAGTTTGCCTTTAGCCGCGGTCAAGCGAAGAAGCCTTTTTAGTATCTTTGCGTCGAGCGTCGTTAACGCCCGAGAAGTTACTGCGGCAAACTGCTCGTTAAGAGCGGCAGCGTCCGAGTTGCGGACGGTTACGTTTTTTAGTTTTAGCATAGCGGTTATATTCTGCAAAAAAACTGAACGCCGCTCGCTTCGCTCGACTAAAGTAAACCGCACGTGCGGTAAAAATACCGCGAGCGGTATCCCTGGGAAGCCTGCTCCGCTACCTATGTCGGCAATAGTTTTTGGTGCCGCTTCGGTAAAAGCCGAGTAACCTGCAAGGCTATCCAAAATATGCCGCACAACGATTTGCTCGTCGGTGTCTGCGTTGACTAAATCAAAACGAGTATTAAACAGTAAAAGCTCATCAACATATTTGCAGATTTGCTCAATATTCGTAGGGTGGTGCGGAATCGATAGCAAGTTTAAACCTTGTTGCAAAATAGCCAAAGAGCTTTTGTTCATACTACTTTTTCCATTTTCCGATTTTACAAAACGCCAGTTTTGTCTCTGTAACTACAATAGCGAAGACAATTAAACATCCGCCCAAAAATACGTTTATAGTTAATGCTTCAAAGCCTAGCAGGACGGAAAGTGCCATACCGAAAAATGATTCGAGTGAGAAAAAAAGTGAAGCTGTCGAAGCAGGCGTGTATTTTTGTCCGTAGGTTTGAAGTAGCATTGCAACGGTTGTGCAGGGAATTGCCAAATATAATACGGTGGAGATGGATTGAGTTGACCAAACGGTTGCGGAGTTGTTTTCAAATAACGCTGTGAATAAAATCGCACAAATGGCTACGACAAAAAAATGTGCTATCGTAAAAAGAATTGTGTCGAGTTTAGGTGCCATGCGTTCGATTGCAACGATGTTTAGAACAAATACCAACGAGCTACACAACGTAACTAAGTCGGCAAGGCATACTGGCGATGCTGCATCGGAGATTAAGTCGGGAAGTGAAATCAGTGCAATTCCTGAAACGCACATCACAGCGGCGATGAGGTTGTATCGGTCTGGGCGTTTTTTGTTTACAAGCCAAGAAAAAAATGGAACTACTACGCAATAGGTTGAAATCAAAAAAGCCGTACGCCCAGGCTTGCCGCCCAAACTAGTCATCGCAAATGCTTGCAAATAATACCCGAAAAACGTCGTAACACCAGCGGCTAAACTCGCGAAAAGATATTTTTTATCGAGGCGTTTAAAACGCGTGAAAAAGACAAGCGACAAAAGCACAAAGCTGATTGAAAAGCGCATCGAGATTAAAAACGCTGGTTGGAAAAATTCTGCGGTACTCGAAACGCCGACAAACGTGCTCCCCCAAATGAAGCCCAATGCCAAAAGAGCAAAACGTGCCGTTATTTCTTGCTTTGAAAATTTTTTTTGCTGACTATTTTGAAACATATAATGTATTGTATAAAAAAAATCTTTTTGAGCAATAGCTTAAGAAACGCACAAGATAATTGATAACAGGGACGTTGCCCATTACTTAGGTCAGCTGGTTAAAAAGCCATGCCGAGTATTTCTGACATTCATTACCGCGATAGCCAATTCCTAAAAAACCTTTGAACAGGATGGACGCATTAAAATCCTTTTCGGATTTTAATGCGTCCTGTGGATAAGCTTTTCCGTTTACAAATACGCGAAATGAAAATAGTTTTGGGCGAAAGCTAAAATCACGATTTAACCCCTTTTACATTTTTTTATTTCAGTGTACAATGTGAGAAAAGAAAAGAATTAAGGAGCAAATATGTTTGTGTCGGTGATAGTGGATCCAGGCGGAAACGAAAGTTCACGCAATTTACAGGAGGTTCTGGCAGCTCATGGATTCGAGCGTGTTCAGCGGGCATGCTGGGAGTCTCCAGTTGTCAGTGAAAACGAGTTGCAAAAAATAAAGCAAGACATCGATAGTGTAACAGATTACTATGACGTTGTTCGTATGTATCAGTTTCCAGTTGATGGAGTTTTTGCCGTTACCACGATGTACAAAAAAAAGTGGCGACGGATTGTTGTTCGCCCGCCAGCTCAAAACTAAATTAAAGTATTTTTTCGACGCGGGGCAGTTTTGCTGTCCCGTGCATTTTTCCGAGCATCACCGCAATCAACACGCCAGAAGCTATCCCTAAAAATGCACCAACAATACCGCTCAGCTCCGTTTTTAAAAAACCGAATCCAACGGCAAAGCCCAAAGCAGCCAAAATCAGTGGCAAGCACATCGCCAGAAACACATCTTTCCTTTGAACCGCTTCCGAAACGGAAATGATAACGAAATCGCCTTTTTTTGCTGTGCTTGCTGTTTCGTTCAACGCGAGTACCTCATCACCCGTTACCGCAAAAAGTCCTGTTTGCGTCCCGTGCGAACAGCCTGTACACCCCGCACATCCCTCACATGCAGTAAATGCCTCGCCCTCGCGAACCGTGCATCTAGCCTTGGTTTCGGCATTGTCCAATTTTACTTTTAAAATCTGTTGTCCCGACGCTTCAGTTTTTTCAACCGATAAAACGTGTGCTTTCTTTTCCATAAATGTGTGCCAAATGCTCCTCTCACAAATCTTTTTCCAAAAAAAACCGCTCAATGTTAGTAGCCTTTCCTGCGGCATCCGTTTTTACAAAAACGCCATCCAGACGCGGTGCTTCCCATGCCGATGCCGAATATTCTGTCAAGCCAGTTTTGAACTCGCGTATTTTTGATGTATGCTCATAACCGCCGCTCGATAAAAACGAGCCAGTACGCCCCGCATCCGTGATAAACGCCGTGCCTTTTTTTGACAAACCGGCATCGGCAGTTGCAACTTTTGCACCTGAACCGATGATAGCCGAAACCTTCCCGTCCGCATAAAATTTTAGCATTTGCTTTTCTGCAGTTGAAAACGCTGCATAGTCCACAACAATCGGACACGCCTCAAACCTGCGAAGCACATCATCAAGTGCCTCGAAAGGATTATCCGCAGCAAGCCTATGCCACCCATACTGCCCCAACAAACTGACTACAATCAACGAAATAGGCACATTTTGCCGCCGTTTTTTTTCCGAAACTGCACCGTCAGTCGCAATTTCATTTCGCTCACCAATCTTTGCTTCGGCAGGGTGGAAAATTTTATAACCTAAGCCGGGTGCAGTTCGCGGTAAATTCACAGGTCGCACGCAAAAATTAGGCGGTTTGCCACTTTCAAAAATCTGGGCATTCAAAAAAGCATTGTCGCCGAGCGTCAAGCAGTGTATGCCCAACTTTCGCAGATAACCAGCACTCTGAGCAGACAAGCCACCTGCACCCGAAGCAGAGTTTGCATTAGCTATAACATAGTCTGGGCGATATTTCACTTTAAGCTGCGGTAAAAGGGTTTTAACCGCCCAAATACCGCACTTACCGACTATTTCCGCGACATATAAAATGTTCATTTATAAAATATCTATTTTGCTTAAAATATCATCGCATGCTTTTAATTTATCTTTTTGTCCGAGCTCATCGTATGTATCGTAAAGATTCAAAAAAGCATCATAATTTTTTTGGTCTAAAATCAATGCCGTTTCAAAGGCATCGCGTGCTTCCGAGAAATTCTTTCGGTTAAACAAAAGTGTACCGAAGTTGTTCCAAATGCGGGAAGATGTTTGTTCGTGCCTAAACGCATGTTTGAATGCAATCATCGCACTATCAAATTCGCCGAGTTCCGAGAGAGATACAGCGATTGTGTCCCAAATGTCGGGATCATCAGAAATAAAATTCAACGCTTCGGTCAACGCATGAATAGATTCAACTTTCCGATTTTGCTTTCGATAAACGAGAGCCAGATTAAACCACAAATAACCGTTATCTGGCTCTAAAAAAAGCCCTTTAGTAAGGCACTCAACTGCTTGCTCATGAAAACCTTCATCAGTCAAAAGACCGGCAGCTTCATTAAACTGCTGAGCCGTTTCATTTCCAAAAACAGTCACTTCGCAAATCCTAGTTAAAATCTTTCGGGCGTCTTTCAACGCGTTTACACTTTGAACATTCGGCAACGTTCTTGATTTTGCCGTCAATCGCCAAAGTTTTGGTAACGATTTCACCACCACACGGGCAAACAAAATGTTGTGTTGCAACCGTAGTACGTGAGTTTTTACTTACAGCCATTTCGACCTCCTGTTAAGTTTCTCTCTATTATAACTAAAAATGTGTAAAATGTCAAGGATTTAACGACTTAATTGTTAAATCCCGCCAAGCATAAATTAGTGCGAGCCTTTTGGCGGAAACTTTTTTTTCAAAGCTTCAACCACAACTTCCGGCACCATAGCCGAAACGTCGCCGTTGTAACGAGCAAGCTCTTTTATTGCACTGGAGCGAAGCACAAAATATTTCGGGTCAGGCACCAAAAAAAGCGTTTCCAAAGTTTTGTTCAAACTCTTGTTGAGCAAAGCCAAATCGAACTCATACGAAAAGTCCGCAACATTCCGAACGCCCCGAACAAGAGTGTCCGCATTAACTTTTTTTGCATAATCAACGACCAGCGAATCCCACGTAACAACTTTTACGTTTTTATGCGGAGCGACAATCGTGCGAATCATTTCGAAGCGTTCTTCAGCATTGAACAAAAAACTCTTCTGAGAATTCAATGCGATAACAACATGCAACTCTGCAAAAATTTTTGCCGCACGCTGGATAACATCCAAATGTCCAAACGTAGGCGGGTCAAACGAACCTGCAAAAACCGCTATAGCCATACCGTACTTTTAATGATTATTTGTTTTTTGTCAAGAGCTTTCAAAGACAATCATAAAATCAAGCTTTGAAAAATGTGCGTGCTTTCAATGCGTCATTGACTTTGTCGCCATTCACCGAAAGTGCAACTCACGGGACGGTTCAAAAATTGGCATCCTTGCCAAT
>CALAEM010000099.1 GCA_937890985.1 uncultured Treponema sp.
CCCCCCCCCCCATGAAAATCGGTACGAAATATAATTGGATAGAAGCAGTTTGGTTGCAGACTTCAGATTTGTTCCTTATGCTTTTATACTTTATATATAAGCAATTATTATCTATTACACAAGGAGTCATGTATGGCAACACAGACAAGTAGGAAACGCGTTTCGATAAGAACGCGTATGGTGATTATATTTGGTGCGGTGATTATCGTAGGCTTTACGGTTTTAACTGCTTTAGTTATGCAGCAAACTCGTGCATCGGTGCTGGAAACGGTGCAAAACCAGCTCATAGACAAGGCTCGCGATACTGCAAGCATTATGGACAGCGAAGTGAGGCAGTGGTACGAGTACCTGGACGGTTTTGCGTTACAGCAGATATTGCAAGACCCAAGTGTTAGCTACTTGGAAAAAGCTCGCTTTATCGAAAGGATTGCAGACAATGAAAAGAAATCTGATGAAAGTATTATATCATTTGCATTTATCGACCCGAAAGGTATCTATCATATGCCTAACGGGAAGGACTTTGATGTTTCTAGTCAAAAGTGGTTCAAGGAGTCCAAAGGTGGCGTAAACCGTTATTTTTCCGAGCCCTTTAACGACATTGAAACTGGGCAGCTAATCGTGCAAGTGGTTGTTCCAATAAAGGGAGAAAATAACGCACTTATTGGCGTTCTGGCAGCGGTGCTAGATGGATACGCAATGTCAACAGAGGTTGATAAAATTATCATAGGCAAAACAGGAAGCTGCTTCATACTTTCGAAAGAAGGTGTAAATATAGCGAATATAAGGCGTGATCTTGTTGATACACGGTTCAGCACTATCGATGAAGCCAAAACAAATAAAAACTTTGTTGAAGTTGCAAATGCAATCACAGACTTTATCTCTGGTCATGAAGCTGAAGTAAGATATTATGACTTTTTCGGTTCGTATAATATTGCAAGTGCGGCAGTTATGGAAACTACTGGTTGGGTTGTCGGGGTCGAAGCTCCAGTTAACGACTTTATCAGTTCGGTAAACACTCTGCGTATCAAGATTATAGTCATAGAGCTGCTTGTCCTTTTTGCTGCTTTGATTATTGTAGTGCTTGTCGCCCACAGCATTGTTAAGCCTATCATCCGAACTACAAATGTGCTGCATGATATTGCTCGAGGCGAAGGCGACTTAACGGTAAGGCTTCCGATAAAAGGCAATGATGAAATTACAGATATGTCCGAGTACTTTAATCAAACGATTGCAAAGATTGGAAACTCTATCAAGCAAGTCGGTATCAACTCCAGTGAAATGGAAGTGATTGGAAATGAGCTTGCGTCAAATATGAGTGAAACGGCAAGTGCAGTCCATCAAATAAGTGCCAACATCGAAGGTGTGAAAAGGCAGGCGTTGACGCAAGCTGCAAGCGTTACAGAAACAGCAGCAACTATCGAAGAAATTGTCCGCACGATTAAACAGCTAAATACTGGCATCGAAACGCAGTCGGCAAGTGTAGCTCAGTCCTCTGGAGCAGTTGAACAGATGGTTGCAAATATAGCTTCGATAGGGCAAACACTTGAAAAAACAGACACCGCAATCAGAAGCCTGTCATCTGCAACAGACGACGGTAAGGATGCACTGGCTACCGCTAACGAGGTAACGCATAAGATTTCAGAAGAGTCAGGCTCTCTTATGCAAGCGTCGCACATCATTCAAAGCATTGCTGCACAGACCAATCTTTTGGCAATGAATGCGGCTATTGAAGCTGCACACGCAGGCGAATCAGGTAAAGGCTTTGCAGTTGTCGCTGACGAGATCCGCAAACTAGCGGAAGATTCTGCAACTCAGGGCAAGGCAATTACTACAACGCTAAAAACATTAGGCGGAGAAATTGCGACACTTTCGGCTTCTGCAAAAACCGTGGAAGACAAGTTCAATACCATTTTTATAATTGCCGAGCAGGTAAAAGAAATGAGTACTTTACTGACGGAATCAATGCGAGAACAAGAAAGTGGCAGCAATGATGTGTTGGAGGCTATCAAAAATATCAATATGGTAACGACGGAAGTTCAATCTGGTTCTGAAGAGATGTTAATAGGCGGTCAAGGTGTTGCCAAAGAAATGCAAAAGCTCGACCAGCTCACACGTATCATTACAGACAGCATGAACGAAATGGCAGTAGGAGCGGTGCAAATCAGTAACTCCGTGCAGGAAGTAAACGGCATCAGCCAAAAGAACAAAGAGAATATCCAAAACCTTGCGGCAGAAGTCGGCAAGTTCAAAGTGTAGTGTAACTCGGTATTCGCGAAAGTAGGCAGTTTTGGGCATAGCCTAAAACTGAGGTTTAAAACCGTGCATGATGCACGGTTTTAAACCTCATCGTAAGTAGAGGCACGGACAGTGCAAATTACCGAGCACTTCCGTGTGGGGAACTACCTTAGCCGAAATCGCCTCTCACGCCGAGCATTATAGGTTACATCATTGCATTGGGTTTTGAGGCGTGAGTCATTTTTGCGGTTTCGGCTCGAAGCGGAAAATTCAAAAAAGCTCGACCGTTTCACGTGTTTAAGAGTGACGGTTAAAAAATCTTTACGAAGAGCAACTTTCGCACTCGCTAACTTCGAGGGATTTACTTCGGACATAGTAAACGGTTTTCACGCCGCACTCCCACGCTTGAATGTAAAGGTTCAAAACTTGCCTCATCGTGTACTCGTTAGTGATGTAAAGGTTCATACTCTGTGCTTGGTCAATGTGCCTTTGGCGAACACCGCAAGCACTGACTGAACTGCTTTGATTTAGCTCGTGAGCGTTTTTGTAATACCACCAAGTTTCGGCACCCAAGTCAGGAGCGGTTCGGGTGAGCATCACGCCTTTTTTTTCTTCCAAGAACCAACGTTTCATCAAAGGGTCGATTCCAGGCGTAGTTCCAGCGATAATGCTTGTAGAGCTCGTCGGAGCAACCGCAAGGAGATAGGCATTGCGCATACCATTGCGTTTTACTTTTTCGGCAAGGGCAACCCATTCAGGCGATGTGTAGCCGCGTTTTGTAAAATACGCTCCAGTTTCCCAGTCAGAGCCAGCAAAATACTCACAAGCCCCTTTTTCGGCAGCATTATCGGCTGAGGCAGAAATCGCCGCCATATTTATGCACTCAAACACGCGGTCAACAAATTCCAAGTGGCGACTTCCTTCCCAATCGATTTGGCGTTTTGCCAACATGTGATGATAGCCACTCACACCCAAACCAATCGCTCGTGAAGACTTCGCAGTAAGCTCCGCATACGGAACAGGAAAAAAGTTCAAGTCAATAACGTTATCGAGAGCTCGGCAAGCCGTACGCACAACGTCCGAAAGATAGGCTTCGTTTTCAACTTCGATATTGCCCAGACAAAGAGAAGCTAAGTTGCACACAACAAAATCGCCAGGCTTTGTCGCCGTAACGATAACAGTTTCGCCGTCAATGGTTTTTGTTTCCGTGGAAAGATGACGTATCGCACTCATGTTTTGTGCAATTTCGGTGCAAAGATTTGAGCAGTAAATCATTCCCTTGTGCGGGTTCGGATTAGCTCGGTTAACCGTGTCGCGATTAAAAACAAATGGCGTGCCAGTTTCCACAGCAGATTTTAGCACCAGTCGGATAATATCCTTGATGAGAACGGCTCTTTTGGTGATGCGGTTATCGCGTACACAATCGAGATAACGCGCTTCCCACTCTTCTCCCCAATAATCTTCAAGTGAATATCCTTTCACCGAAAGAACTTCGTGCGGACACATCAAGTACCAATTTTGATTCAAATCCTCTTTTGCCATTTTCCAAAAAAGGTCGGGATAGCAAACGGCAGGAAACACGTCGTGAGCTTTTAAGCGGTCATCGCCGTTGTTTGTTCGCACATTCAAAAACTCAAGGATATCTTTGTGCCAAACGTCCAGATAAACGGCGACGGCACCTGTTCTAACACCAAGTTGATCGACCGCAACGGCAGTGTCATTGACGAGGCGTATCCAGCGGATAACGCCACCTGCCGCACCTTGAAAGCCACGAATTGCACTTCCCGTCGCTCTAACTTTCCCAAAATACAAACCCATACCTCCACCAAATTTTGACACCTTGGCAAAATTATCGATGGAGCGGTAAATACCGTCGAGGCTGTCAGGCACAGTGTCGATAAAACACGACGACAACTGATGATACGGCTTTCGTGCATTTGCCAACGTCGGAGTTGCCATCGTAACTTCCATTTTCGAAAGCATATCGTAAAACTTTTTCACCCACTGCATTCTCTCCGACTTTTCGTTCATCGCCAAGTGCAACGAAATGAGCAAAAACATTTCCTGCGGCGTTTCAATCGGTTCGTAACGGCGTGTATGCAGGCAATACCGCGACAACAACAAATCAAGTCCCGCAAATGTAAATTTAGTATCGCGAGTGTTATCGATAAACGCCGCCGCTGCATCAATTTCCGCCTTCGAATAATTAGCAATCAAGTACTCGCCGTAAAGCCCCTCCCGAGTAAAGTATTCAAGTTTCTCAAAAAGCGTATTTAAGCCGAGCTTTTGCATTTCCCTGGAAAGCTGTTCTCGATACGTATAGTTTAGTAGCCGAGCAGCTATGTACTGCCAATCTGGAGCTTCAGGCGAAGTCAACTCCGAAGCGGCTCTTGTCAGTGCCGCCAATTTTTCGCTTCTGCTCATTCGCTCTTTTGCAAACGAAGCGTATTTTGAGTTCAAAAGCGGCAGAGAATACGCGGGGGCATCATAGTCCTTTTGAATTCCAGCAAGCACCTTTTCAAAGCGTTCGTTTTCATCCGAGTCCGCCGAAGCAAAAAGTAAAACAAGCTCTTTCCGAATAAGCCTCTTTTCGGTGCGTTTTTGCCGAAACAAAATATAGCGTTTCGCTTCGTCAAAAAAGCCTTCTTCCATCAACGCTCGCTCAACCAAATCTTGGATAACCTCAACAGACTTCACCGTTTGGAGTTCCAGCTTTTTTTCAACCGAAGCTAAAAGGTCGGAAAACACCTGCTCCGTAACTTTATTGCCGCTACTCTTAAAAGCCTTCGTCATCGCGTCAATAATCTTTTGCCCGTTGTACGCTTCCTTTTTTCCAGTTCGCTTGATGATTTCCATAAAACTCTGCCCCACACATCGATTTTTGATTTGCATAGTATAATAATCAGAATAATTTTAGTCAAGTAGGTACGCTATATTTAGTGGTATTTTTATCAAAATATTAGATTTTAACGCTATATAAAGCGTTGCCAAGTCAGTTCTCGTATTTTATGTGCTTTAGCGAAAAAGTTCCCAGTGAGTTTATTTCAAAAAGTGCAAACCCTTTGTTGTCATCCTGTTTTGGGACACGCATTAAGCAGCCAGGGTTTATCATCCGCACGCCCTCAACGCTTTTGTCACAAAATTGGTGCAGATGCCCAAAAAAACAAAAGTTACAACCTCGCACATTTGCAAAGCTAGCAGTTTCCGCAAACGTCTCTTTCACGTTGGTGAGATGCCCGTGAGTTAGCATCATACTAACTTTGCAAACTCGGACAAACAAAAATCCGAGAAAGTTTATCGAAAGAGCTTCAGGTCTTTGCATCTCGGAAGCTTGATTTTGCCTAAAGATAGAACAGTTATGCGGGTCTAAGTTGCCCTCCACGATAAAAATAACTGGCGGCAATTTTTTTTGCACTGATATGTCCGAAAAAGCCACTTGCACGCAATATAAAATATCCTGCACACCATCGCCCAGATGAAAAAGAGCATCGCAAACACCGCCGTGCTCCATAATTACTTTTAAGCAGCAGTCACGATTTCTATGAGTGTCAGAAATCACTAAAATTTTCGCCCGTTCGAGGCTTGCAAGGCGTTTAAGTGCTTCATGCGAACCAATCACGCCGTCCGAAAGAACCTGCAAATCATTCACGTCTGCGACCTCCTTTTCAACGTACTCATCATTTACCTCCATTTTTCACTTATTAACCGAATGAATCTTTGCTGTCAGTAAAAAGCTATAAACTCAAGTTATATCAAGCTTAAACTCATTTTCCGCCCGACAATCAAACTAAACGCTATGCCTTTACGCCCATTGCCTCATTGCAATGCGGAACAAGTGCAATACGCACAAAGTTCATCGAAACTTCGAGTTTACCTCGCGGATAGTTATTTTCCAAAGGCTCAGGACAGGCGACTAATTCACCTAAGATAAACCTACACTCTGCCGTTTACAAATCCAAAAACAAAAAAGCCCAAGGTCTTACCCTTGAGCCTTTTTTAATCAGAAATTAAAAAACCGTTTGTTCAGAAATCGGTGTTTCAAGTGCTTTTAATGCCTTCTCAACCAATTTTCGCCTTAAGTTAAGCTCATCGGCACGAGACATTTTCGGATCGCCGAGCGGGTGTGGAATAGCTACCGCTGGAACGATTCGGTTTGCACCAACCGTTTTCGAAATCGGGACAACTGTCGCGATATGGACTACGGGAAGGACTTTTTCAATTTCTTTGACCATCGTTGCACCGCAACGAGTACAAGTACCTCACGTAGATGTCAGGATAACTGCCTGAACGCCTCCCGCAACAAGTTTTTTTGCAATTTCCGCAGCGAATTTTTTCGCATTCTTAACTGCAGTACCGTTTCCAACGGTTGAATACCAAGTTTCGAACAACTTTCCAATCTTGCCTTGCTTTTCAAATTCGCGCAAAACATCAACTGGCAAAACGCGGTCAGCGTCCTCGTTACAATAAGTTGCATCGTAACCGCCGTGTGCTGTTTCCGAGTTAGACGGATTCAAGTCGTCGATACCCTTGAGTGAGTATTCACCGTACTTTGATGCACTTGACGCTTCAATGTGGTCGGGGTTACCTTTTGGAACAACACCGCCTGAAGTTACCAATGCAACAACTGCTTTCGAAATATCAGCAACAGGAGCATGCGGCTCAACTCGGTCGAAAATCGGCATCGGGTATTCTGTTACGAAACTTTTGCCGCTCATTTTTTGAACGAGCATTTCAACAGCACGTTTTGCACCGCGTTCTTTTTGGAAGAAATTCTTTCGAACACCGCGCGGTAACAAGCCGTATGCAGAAATGTCGGTAATGTCTTCGCCAGAAAGAACCGCTGCTGCAACCTTTGCGATTGCTGGAATTGCTTCACGCATACCTACTGCAGAGTTTTTGGTCTGCACAGTGTACATCGTTGCCTTAAATAAATCGTATCCTGGGTTTTCTTCATAAAGACCAGTTACTGCCGGAATGCCCATATCGTTTGCAATCTTTGCAGCTGCACCGCAAGCCATACCGTAGCGACCAGCGTTAAAGCCAGGGCCTGAAATAAACAAATCTGGTTTTTCGTCTTTGAGAACCTTTTTCACAAAGGCAGTTGCTTCTTCTTCGTTTTCGTTGAAAAAGTTGTCTCCGCAAATAATGGTTTTCACAATTTCGGCGTCTTGACCTTTTGCCTTGAGCAAAGTCTTAATGGCGGTATTCAAGCCCAAACCAGGACCTTTTACACCATTAATAACCTCAGGCTTGTAATCGGCTTCAGATTCACCGCCGACACCTGCGAAAAACTGATTGATATAATGAACTATTTTCTTCATAATTTCACCTCATTATAATCCGCGAGCCGACAAGCAAGTATATCCCAGCTCATTTGTAGCACCAGTAATTACTTGAATTTCAGCTTTAATTGAACCGTCAGCAGCTAAACTGCCTTCCCAACCGCCAGCGATAAAGTTAGCTTTTTTATCATCACCGATAACTTTCTTCATCGGGGGCAAGGTGATAACTTCGTTTGCGTTACCGTTTGAAACAACAGCAGTTGCAATCGGGTTAGCATCAGCCAATGACTGACTTGCACCGTCCTGACCTGCATATTCGTCAGTTACCAATACGGTTTTAATACCACGAGCTTCCAACTTTCGGCAGTTCATAATCAAGTCGGCATCAGGGTTACCGAAGCCTTCTTCCGAGACGATTGCAGCATCCAAACTGAGCTGTGCAGCTAACTTTGATGCCAAGTGCGAAGAACGCTCTTTGTCAGCAAGGGTAACGTTTTCGTTCGTCAAAATAACGCCAATGAAGTTGAAATCTTTCCCGTGTCGTGCATACAACTCGTGAATGATTGGGCTATTCTGGTGGATGTAGGTCGGGTTTTTATCGCAAGCCGAAACGCAGTTTCCGCTCGTAATTGCACCGTCCATAACTTCCGTCGGATACATCAAAGTCGGCAAGATTTGCTTGACATCAACGCCGTAATAGTACGTGTCATGCAAGAGTCCTTGACTTTGCAACATATACACATATCCAACTTTCGGCAAGTTCGGATATTTTGCAGCTTGCTCAATCGGTGGCAACGTTTCATACACTTCGGTTTTAGCAGGCTTTACCGATTTTCCAGCAGCACCCAAGTAGCGAGCAACCTTAAAACCAGCAAGGCGGTATGCCTTTTCCTTCAAGTGCTTTTCCAAATCCTCATCCATTGTGCATTTAACCACAAGGTTTACGGTTTTGGAAAACGGCGTGTATTCAGCACCCGGACCAGACATATCGATAATACCTTCCTGGAAAGCAACGATAGTTCCGGTTGTAACAACAGCCGCACCGCGTAAGACAACAGTCTTTCCTTCTCCAACAGGAGCTTCTTCACCGGTGAAAAAACCCGGGAAGCAAACGCCTGAACCTTCAATCTTACACCTTGGCTCCAAGACATCTTTAACCGGAATAATGCGAACACTTTCGCCCGGCTTTGCAATATGCAATTCGACATCTTTGATCAAGGGATCTTCCTTAATGAGTGCAGTGAGTTCATCCACGTTGATCTCAAGGCACTCACCATTAACGGCAGTTTTGCTTGAAAACTTCATGTCGTTAATAGGAACAATACCTAGTTCAAGTTTCATTTTGACCTCCTTCAAGTCAAATTAAAAATCCACGCTTGTATTATACAAGTAAACAATAATTTAGTCAATCAATAAAAAAATAATTTATTGACTTTTTTCGAGAAACTTTGACAGGCGACGCTTTAAAAAAGCCATCAAGGCAAATTCTACCAGATGCCGCATATCAAACACCAAAGCCGAAAACTAATCGGCAACTTTTTCATCTACGCTGGCTTCGTTTTGCATCTCGCCTGCATAGCATTCAGCTCGCTCCATTTTTTCGTTTGCTGGATTAACCACAAGCTTTTTCCCACGATAATTATAATCGTTGAGTGCAGCTATTACTTTATCGGCAACTTCTTTTGAAACCTGCACAAAAGAGTAATTGTCGTGAATTTTGATTTCGCCAATATCTTCACGCTTCACGGAAGCATTATTCATAATCAAAAAAATAATGTCCCGATAAAATACTTTTCGCATCCTGCCGATATTAAAAAAGAGCGTTGTCGAAACTTCTGGCGAAAAAGAAATTTTCGGGACAGTGCGTTTCGGATTTTGAGATGCAGGTTTGCCCTTTGAAACAATATGACGAATTAAGTAGCTGGCAAAATAAGCTCGCATTCCAAATGGAACTAATTTGCGAAAAAGCTTCCTGTCAGCATTTAATTGATTTATGTCTCCTTCGGTTTTTATTTTAGTAAGCGTTCTTTCCACAAAGGAAGAAAATTCTTCTTCGTTAGACAATGAATTATTTTCCAATTTATTATCTCCTAAATTTTGATTTTCCTAAAATAGCAAAAAAATGATTTAAAGTCAATATATGGCATCTTCTAAAGTCGAATAGATTTTTGGAAGATGCCATTATCTACAATGCAAAAGCTTTTTATGTTTTGTTAAAGCTTAAAACACACCAATGTTATCCCCTTTTTAGCTCAGGCGGTTTCGGCAAAATTGCGTCGGGAGAAAAATATTTTGCAAATTACTGCCTGAGTTTTTAGGGAAGGTTGAGTTAAACCTTGAATTTACTGACCTCGTTGGCTAGTGCCGCGATGCTTTGTTTGTTTTTTTGCGTGATTTCGTTGACTTCCTGCACCGCGTTGTTGATTTGCACGGCACCAGATGCCATTTCGTTCATGCTGTTGGTGATAAGCCGCGTCAACTGGTCGAGTTTGCCCATTTCTTCGGCGACGCTTTCTCCGCCCCGAAGCATTTCCTCGGAGCCTGCCTGAACTTCCATCGTTACGGTGTTGATGCTTTTAATCGCGGCTAGCACTTCTTTGCTTCCGGTTTCCTGCTCGCGGGCGGCTTCTGTCAAATGGTCGCTCATTGCTTTTACCTGCGTGGTCAAGTCAAATATAGAATTGAACTTTTCTTCAACGGTTTGCGAAGAAGTGGAAAGCATTTCGATTTCGCCCGTCAAGTTTTTCAAGGTTGTTGTGATAGCTTTGCCTTGCTCAGAAGACTCTTCGGCAAGTTTTCGGATTTCGTCGGCAACAACGGCAAAACCCTTGCCAGCTTCGCCAGCGTGGGCAGCTTCGATGGCTGCATTCATCGCCAAAAGGTTTGTTTGCGACGCGATATGCTGGATAACGCTCGAGGCTTCCATGAGCGAGCCTGACTCCTCAGCGATTTTTTGAGTTACGGTATTCGATGTTGCAACAGTTGCTTTGCCGTCGCCAGTTGCAGCTGTCAAGGTTTGAATAACGCTGTCAGTTTGCTCGAGAGTTTTTGCAACCGCACCCATATTCGTAACCATCTCTTCTATCGAGGCGGACGACTGTGCGACACTTGCTGCCTGCATTTCAATGCTGTTATTGAGCTGCTTGATTGTGCGAACGATTTCCTCAACAGTTGCGGCAGTTTCCGTGACGCTTGTCGCTTGGGTCATAGCTTTTTGTTTTACGCCGTCAATATTCTTGCTTATTTCATGGACGGAACGAGCCGTTTGCGTCATATTCGAAGCAAGCTCATTGCCGATTTTTTCCATCGTGCTTGAGTTTATACCGACCTGCTGAATCGAGCCCGCGATTTTCGCAATCGTTTGGTTAAAGTATTCGGACAAAACCGCTATTTCGTCGTTGCCACGTGTAGGCAGTCGCACGGTTAAATCGCCTTCACCTTGGGCGATATTTCGCAAGCCTTCAGTAACGAGAGAAAGCGGACGGAGCTTTCTGGTAACGCTAATCGAGAGAGTTACGATAATAATTACTATGGAAGCTATCAACGCTCCTGCAATGACGAGGATGATGCCGTTAATCCCTTTGTACACTTCAACTTTTGGAACAGTGCATAAAAGATACCAAGGTGAAAATTTTTTTTCGACTACAATCGGCGTCATAACTTCAAGCATTTTGCTGCCATTTTCAAAATTTTCAAAAACGACAGTCTCACCAGAAGAGGCATTTTTGAGAATGGATTTGAAGTTTTCCTTTACAGTTCCGATAAGTTTTTTATCTTTTTCTGTGATAATCGTCCCATTTGAAGAAATAACACTGCCGTAACCGCTTTCATAAAGCTTTAAGTTATCAAGCTCATCAGCAAGTCCCGTCAAGGTTAAATCGATGCCAAAAACACCGACAGTTTTACCTTTGCGGTTTTTAAGCGGGACAGTAAAAGTCGTAACAAGTATTTCGTCATTCGAACTGGTTAAGCTCAAATACGGCTCAAACATTTGTTCCTCGCCTGACGATAAAGAGTTGAGGTACCAATCCGAAGTTGTATAATCTGTAAGCATATTCTCAACGACAGTCATAGCGACTGGGTCTTTTTCAAAATACATAACAACACGACCAGTTTCATCGTGGTGCGGCGTACCAACATAAGTTGCGTCAAGCCCGTCAAATTGGTTAGGCTCATAGCACACCCACATACTGAAAAAGCCTGAGCTTTCTTCAAGGCTCCTTTGCAAAAGGTCATGCAAAGACGCACGCCTTGTCCGCGGGTCAACAGTTTGGAGCGAGTTAATCGCCGAGCGAATGAGGTGCGTCGTATCCAACGCTTTTCGCAACGTAGATGTTGCAACCGTGGCGTATTTTTCCGACAAGGCTCGCGTGTAATCGAAAGTAGTTTTCTTTGTAAATTGATAGCTTGCAGAGGCAAGAATTGCAAAGATACATAAAAACGATATCCCGACGCTGATAAGCATCGACAAAATCAATTTGTTTTTAGCTGCGTATATTTTTTTACTGGTACTTTTGTATTTTCCATAGAATCAAAACTCCTTCAGTTCGTTTATTCTGATTTTAAAATCAAAATAATGTGGAGAAGGTAACAGATAAGCAGTATTGTGTCAAGTCCTCGAAATTACCACAAGCCTTAACCAACTACGAGCGGCAAGGTGGCAATATCAGCGTTGAAGCTGGGGGGTGGGTTAATTTTTTTTATATTATACCACTAATTGTCTGATTTTTCATGATTATGTTTTCTACATAACATCTGACCATTTTCAAGAACAGTTTTACCACCTTTTGACCAAGGTTCAATATGGTCGCCGTCCATTTCTGAAATATCCCATTTTTTATTTTCGTTTTCTGTTCCTTTACACATAGGACAGATTCCTTTCTGACGTTCGTACATTATTGTTTTCTGCTGGTTGGAAAACTGTCTTAGATTTAAATGATGCCTATCATGGTCAAATACGTAATAATAAATTCCTTTTTGATCTTGTACTTCGTCCGTGTCTTGCATGAGTTTTGAAACTTCTTTTTCAAGTTCTTCTGCCGTAAAAGCAGAAGAATTACCATACAATTTATACAAAACTCCCCAGTCTATTGCTTTCATCTGTTTTCGATATTTCGGGAACAGCTTTTTTACCCAGTTTATCACTTCGCTGAAATAGTCAAAGAGTGGTTGTGCATTCTCATCGTCCACATGATTAGCCATATATTCCCTGATTTCGCCGTCATTTTTTGCACCACTAATCCATTTTATAGCCGTTTCCAAATATGCCTGACGGTTCATTTCTCCGCTCAAATACTTACTGCCAATATTGTAAGCAGCACAATTTGTTTTTGAAAAATACCTTTTTGCGTCAGTTACCCAAATACCTGAATAGACTGCGTTTCTAAGTTCCTGTTTTGTAAGCTCAGCTCCAGCGATATTTATTGTTTCAAACCAGTCTAATTTTTCTTTGTCATCGCCATCACAAATATAAACTGAAAGTTTGTAATCTAAAATTCCTTTTTTCTCTATTTCCTGTAAACTTTTGAATGTTTTAAAATTAAACGAAAATTCATTGTTTACATACTGACAAATACTTAAAGTTCTTTGCTGACCATCAATAATTTCATAAGTGCCGTCCTTTCTTTTCGCCCAGTACATTGTATTAAGAGGATAACCTTTTGTTACGGTTTCAATTACTTTTGCCCGCTGCTTGTCATTGTAGACAAATTCACGCTGATAAGGCGGACGAATGTCTAATTTTTTACCGTAAGCACGAACGCCGTTTTCCGCGTTGTCTTCAAAATCATTTACTAAATCTCGAATCGTTATTTCTACAGGTGTAATATCCATATTTTATTTTCCTATTTTCTGAATTAAAATTCTTGCATACTTTTGTTTTCCGTTTATCATTCCGCGACCGCGGAATGTATTTGGAATTCTGACTTTTTCTACTTCTGGACTACAGTCCGTGCTGTCAGTCAGACCAAGAACCTTAAACTGTTCGGGATTGTATTTTGTAAAAAATGTTACAGGAACGCCCATAGCACCGTCATAATCCATTGGAATGTCAGTAACTGCTTCAATATGAATTGCATCATAATTTTCATAGTGTTCATATTTTTGAGCCGAAAATCTTTTTCCAGTTTCAAGGATTTCATGCTTACGACTAATTTCAAGATTTGTATACCAGCAGATGTTTCCCATACGGCGGTATTTTATGCCGTTTTCGATTTTAAAATCTGTTTTCTTTTCCTCATAATGAGGCGGAACTTGAAACCAGAAATGACCGTCATTTATTCCGCACCACATTTTGTTTTCTTTTATCAAAGGAATTATTGCGTTGTAAGTTATGTTGTTTATGTTTCCAATGACAAGAAATTTTTTATTGTATTTGAAAAGAAAAGGAATGTATTCTTTGAATAAAGAAAACGGAGGATTCGTAACAACAATATCTGCCTCTTTTACAAATTCAACGCATTCTTGACTTCTAAAATCTCCATTTCCTTTTAGTTCTTTGCAAGGAATTTTAGCAAAATCTTCTTCGCCTGCGTATTTGATTGTTCCATCATATTCCAAATAAACAGCTTTTTCTGTAGATTCTTGTGAGAATAAATCTGCATCATCGTTTTTGTAACAAGTCGCTATTACTTTTTTAAGTTCAAGCACATCAAAAAACATTACAAAATAACGGAAGAAATTACTTACTCGTGGGTCATCGCAATTGCAAAGTACAGTTTTACCTTTGAAGTGTTCCCGATAGTGTTTCAGTTCATTTTCTATCATTGAAAGTGGAGTGTAAAACTCATCCGCTTTTGCATTCCTTGAATCATGTAAATTTGAATTTCCAGGCATAGCACCTCATCAACCTTTCCTCACTCACTATACCACAAAGCTCTATAATTTACAACCTAATCAGCCGTAAAACAAATGCCACTTTGAAGCTGGCATTAGGTTTTAATTTATTCTTTGCAACTTTTTACAGGCTTTTTTCTTGTATTTTCACGAGGTTACCTCGTGTAGTACTGAAACATGCGACCTATTCTAGTACTACACGAGACCGTCTCGTGTAGTACTAGAATAGGTCATCTATTACGGCACAAATAGGGCATCGATTCTAGCCGTAATAGGCGACCTATTGTAGCCGTAATAGGTCATCTATTGTAGCACTAGTGGTCATCAATGTCGCGTGAAACGTGTTAGACGAGCAACTAACAGCAACTCACAGTTATCACTTCTGATAGCACACAAAAAGCCTCTTCCGATTTTAGTGCATCACTAAAAGCAATGCTCATTACTAACATCACGATTTTCTTTATGTTACAAGCATTTCATATCATCTTTACAACAAAGACCGAACCAATACACAAGGAGAGAAACTCCATGCCTCCTACAATATACTGACTTAACCAAGTACTTTGAAAAGCTATAGCTTGAATTATACCTATGATAAAAAATGGAATTAACCACTTAGCTTTTCGTCTATGTAAAATATCAACTACTAACATAGCATAAATCATCACTGAAGCAAAATAATTATGCAAAAAAATATATTCAACGAAATAACCGTTAAATGTCGCGACGGTAATAAAACCTATGCCTACAAAAAACTTATTATATAAAAGCCAACATCCAACAATCAATAGACAAAAAGTATAAAAGTAAACCCGATTAATATCCCGCCCCATAATCGAAGAATAAGACACTTCGCCATGCAAAAGGGCATCTACAAAACCGATAACAATAAATGAAAACAAAAAAAACGCTGTGATTGATTTGCGAACCATAATCTTGCCGACGCTATTCCAATAAAAATCGCATCCTCTAATTTATTTAATCTTACCAATATAATAACATTTTTTTATATGAAATGCTACCACTTTTCAACACAAAAATCAAGCTCACTAAAAATCATCGAACTTTCAAATGCAAAATTGCCGCCATTCACCGAACGTGCAGCCGATGTGGTACATTCAAATCCTTGCAAGGATTTGAATGTACCTATCCT
>CALAEM010000100.1 GCA_937890985.1 uncultured Treponema sp.
CGTTCCCATCCCGAACACGGAAGTCAAGCTCTTTTACGTCGATGATACTGCCTTTTGGTGGGAAAGTAGATAGCTGCTAGGCTTTTTTTTTTATTAAAGAGGAGTGGGAGTCCCCAAGCTCTATTTAGTTGTAGGTAGCGTTTAAAAACATCAGCTTTTACGACGTTCGTAAAAAAGTCGCCTTTCACTTGATTTATTGCCACTGCTTGAAAAATTCTTACATTAGCTAAAAGAATTTTTCAAATAACCCAGAAGGTTAGCTACGCTAACCTCTGCATTGTCTAAAAACATTATCCTAGCTTTTAGAGATGCCCTGTACACTAAGAGATAACACAAAAAGGACTGAAAAAGCCCCAAAGTGCTAAATTCTAATTTTTCCCATAAAAATCAATTGACAAACATTTTTCTTTTTGCTATAATCATTCAACATTGCTTGCGAGGGGAGTAATTATGAAATATGAAGCACCTGATTATGCATATTTTTATTAAAATTTTAGGAGGTTTTATATGGCTTTGACAATAGGTTTTTTTGTTTCTATCCAACTTTTGATCATTGCATTGTTACTGCAAAAAGGAAAGGCTTATGATTTGATTGCAGGTTACAATACACTATCAGAAACCGAAAAGAAAAAAATAGACATAGAAGCTGTTGCAAAAAAAGCGGTAGTTTCATTGTATGTTTTTATTTTTTTAATTTTGGCTTTGACAGCAACTTTACAATTTGTGCCTATGACTAAAGAACAAGTGCTTTTGCTGGTTTCTGTATTTATAGCAGTAGTTGCAATTGTAATCAATATACTTGTGTTTTTTGCTAACAGGGGGCGATTTAATAAAAAGCTGATTGCTCTGCTTTTTATTGTTGATCTTACATTTTTAGTGCTGCTTGTGTGTTTACAAGTTTTGTAAAAAACTAATAACTTTGTAGTGGATGCGATACTACTTTTCTTTCCGATAATGTTTTGCATATTGAAGTGTACAGCCTAATTTTTGCTAACCTTAATTTGCTAACTTGTTCATAGTGAAGAGGTAATACCCGTTCCCATCCCGAACACGGAAGTCAAGCTCTTTTACGTCGATGATACTGCCTTTCGGTGGGAAAGTAGATAGCTGCTAGGCTTTTTTTATTTTAAAAAAGCCGAACACGTAACGAAAAGTCAAGCTCGCTGCTGAACGTCACGGTTGCCTTTGCGGTGGGAAAGTAGAGCAGAAGCGGCTTTAATTATGTAAGCATCTAAAACTGATGTTGTTAGAAAATTCCTAGATACTCAACTACCATAATAATGTTTTGCCTGTGCTTCAAATAATTTTTTGTAATACTCATTTGTATCTAAAAGTATAGTATGAGTCCCTTGACCGACAACTTCTCCATTATGCATAACAATAATATGATCGGAAAATTTACTGCTGCTTAATCGGTGTGAAACAAAAATACATGTTCGTTGATTACGAAATTTTTTTACAAGCTCGTAAATTATATTTTCTGCACTGACATCCAACGATGCCGTCGGTTCATCGAGGATAATAATATTTTTATCAAAATATAAAGCCCGTGCAATACCTATTTTCTGTTCTTGTCCACCCGATAAATCAATACCGTTATTACTAAAATCATGCCCCAGTTTAAGCTTTGCAATCTGTGCTGAGTTTATATTTAAATCTAGATTTAAAAGAAGCTCATGTATCTTTTGTTCATCGTATACTTCCGATAGTGCAATGTTTTCGCCTATCGTAAATGAGAAAATAGGATTTTTTTGCGGGCAGTACGGAATTACAACTTCCGATATATCTTTATTATACGTTATGGTTCCATGATGACTGTTTCCCATCAAAGCGATTAAATGCTTTATGAGTGTCGTTTTTCCGCTCCCATTACTTCCGACAATGGTGTAAATCTTACTCTTTTCAAACTTCAGATTTATATTTTTTAAAGCAAAATTATGTTGATTGGGATATTGAAAGCTCAAAGAATTTACATTTATCAATACGGTCTTGCTGTCGTGTGTTTTTTTATCGGAATAAAAAATTTCTGCATCTAAAAATGAAAATAAGGTTTCAAGGCGTTTGTTATTTGCTTTTCTATTATTTAATAATAAGATAAAATTTGATATATTGTAAGTTGAGTTAAATAATGCAAATAACAGAACCAAATTGAATGTTGTTTTTGTATTTGATAAAAGCAACAAAATTGCAAGTAAGGTAAAGCCTGCATTTACTAATAGACGGATTGTATCTGATACTGTTTTTTTCAATGAGTACTGCCGATACGATTTTATCATTGGATTCATAAAACCTGAATACTTATTCTCAATGAAATTGTTGATCGAATAATTGCGTAAACTCTTCATACTTGAAAACTCGCTTGTGAGTAGAGAAAAATAAAAATTACCGAGTCTGTTGTTTTCCATCATTTGATTTTGAACTTTTAAGTTATCATTTTCAATCCGTGTATTTATATTATAAAACAATGATGATATGACTAATGTAATTACAATCAGAAACAAATAAATTAAGTATGAGTTTGCATTATTTATGTAACTAATACATAGTATAACTGATGTAATTGTCGCAAAAAAAACTTTTAAGCTATCATCAAGAATACGATATGCTTCAATAATAGGACCGCCGTTATACTGCTGGTAATCATCTATTATATAGGACATATCAAGAAGCTCTTTATTGTATGAGTTACTCATTGCGATGCGTTTCAATGCAAGAGTCTTATTGTAATTTGCCCGTAATTTAATTTCGCTTGTATCTTTTAATCTTTTTAAAATCAGTTTAAGTGCATCTATGATGAGAAGCAGTGCGAGAGAACCGGCTATTAAGGTATAGTGAAACTTCAACATTTCCGATCCGGTATCAGATACAATTTGTATAACAAAAAACAAAATATACGGTTCTATGCAAAGTAAAATATTTAAAAAAAATATTAGGAACAAAAGTTTTTTATCAATCAAAGCAATCCATTTTATAGCTCTTCGATTAAATTTATTAAACATAAGCGCTCATTTGCTCCTTGTACATCTTGGCATATTCCCCGTTACGCTCCATAAGTTCCCTGAACGAACCTTCTTCTATAATGCTGCCATTTTTGAAAACAATAATTTTATCAAACATTTTCACACTTGAACTTCTATGCGTAATAAACAAGCCAATCTTATCTTTTACCAAGCGATTATATTTTTCGAAGAGGTTCATTTCTGCGATTGGATCCAGAGTGGCTGAAGGCTCATCAAAAATCATAACATCTGCATCTTTATAGATGCATCTTGTTAAAAAAAGCAACTGTTTTTCTCCGGAAGAAAGATCAACACCATCCTTGTGGTAGTACGCAGGGATATTAATGTTGTCATTCCATAAGTTTTTTTCGAGTAATGACAACAAACCGGATGCCTTCATAGCCTGCTCGTATTTTTTTTGATTATATTCCCTTCCCATTAGGATGTTTTCTCTAATACTGCCCGGTACAATAATGTCATCTTGAAAAACGCATGCAATTTTATCATGTAAGTTTTCGATTTTGGATACATCAACATTATTTATTTTTATCCTGCCAAAATTATTAGTATAAAAATTCAACAGTAATTTTACGAGTGTTGTTTTACCACTTCCATTATTGCCGACTATGCCTATTTTTTCGCCTTTATTAATGCTTAAGTTTAAATGCTCAATTTTAAAATTCTTTCCTTTGGGATATTGAAATTGAACATCTTCAAATTCCACCTTGATAATCTTTTCTTCTATTAGTTTAGGTGAAGCTGCTCCTGTGTCATATTCTAAAAAGCGATAGTAGTTTTCAATTGAAGAAAGTGCCTTTTTTAAATCAAAAAAATTTACACTAAAAATTGATACGGCTTTATTAAACTGCCAGATACTCGGTAAGATGATAATGGAGGTTTTAGAAAATACGCTTTTATTTTCCGATTTCCATAAAAGCGTCAAAAGAACTAATTGTACAATAAACAATAAGATATTACTTATTATTGTATATCGTTGCATTTTTTTAATGAATTTGTGTATTATAGTATTTATGTTTGTGCAAATTTGTTCATATTTTTCTCTGATAAAGTTACTGGCATCATAATACTGTAAAATTTCCGCTTTATCATTTAACTTCGAAATTTTATTTAGATATATCAGTTTATTGTTTTGAAAAATAATGCTTTCTCTTGAGCTCAGCCACCTGTTTTTTTCATACCTATTAAATATAAAATTTATGCAGAAAGTTAGTATAGCACATATCAAAAACGACACATTGAATGGTCTTGCTTTAATAAAAAATCCGCCCACTAACGCAATGGAAATAAATACCAATGAAAAAATACATCGAGCGATTAATAAATGAATAGTGCTAAATGGAGCACTAGATGAATTTGTATTCGCAACGGCTTTTTGAAATAACTGCTGTCCCTCATGAGACTCAAAAAATTGATAATTAATTTTCAAACACTTATTGAACGACAATTTTATATTTTCCATTCGGTACGAATTTCCTAAAAAAAGCAATGTTTTTTCAAGTGCCATTTGTGCTTGCGAAAGTCCAAAGCAAAGTGCTAAAAAACCTGTTACATATATGGGAGTCAAAAATTTCACCCATATAACAGCCAAGAGTGGCATTGAAACTAAAAGCCCTATCGAAGTCAGCACATATAAAATAAAAACCGCAGCAGTGCGTATATCCGTATTTTTTAGTATTTTATGTACAGTCTGGTACATGTATAAACTCCTTACATGCTTCATCCGAACAATAATTTTGCCAAATCATCCACTCTAACGATAATTTAGAAAAATGACAAAACCCTTTGTCAAGCCCCCAAATAGAACCTGAAATCATTTGTGCATTTCGAGGACATCCGCCACCACATATTGATAACGCCTCGCAGTGAATACATTCTTCCATAACATAAGGTGTTCTTGTAGCCCATTCTTGAAATACTTCATCATTTTTCGGATCATACGTTTCATCAAAGACCGTATTGTTAAATGTTTCTATACCCCTGACAAACACCGATGAACCCATCCGTACTGACACTAATTTGCGAACCAGTTGCCGTACAAGTAGATTTCAATATTTCTTTTTTTAGAAATGCTTGAATTTTCAGCCCCATTCGTTTTTCATAAACATCAGGATATTCTCTCTGAATGATTTCCTGCATATGTAATAGAGATTTTGCGTATTGTGTTTCATAATCAGCGTCATATTGCGAATAATCTCCAGAATCAGGTATTATTGAAACATGATTAAACCCCAATCCTTTTATTTTCAATTCACCGAACAAAAAATTTGCTATTTCTGGAATTTTCGATAAACTATCTTTGCTCATAATAGATGATAATGCTGGTTCAATACAATGATCCCGCAAAACTTTAATGCTTTTGATTACTTTATCAAAACTGCCCATGCCGTGTAAATCAACTCTGTTTTTGTCATTTACTTCCTTGGTTCCATCTAAGGAAATACATACTTCAACATTATATTGTTTTAGTGTTTTAGCAATTTTAGTATCAATAAGTGTACCATTAGTGATTATCACCATATCTATTGGATTTTTTATGAAAACACTTTTTTCTTTTATGTATGCTAATAGCTTCTCTAACACAAGCCAATTTAATAATGGCTCACCACCATAGAATATAATGGTTCTATTTTTGCGGTCATATGTATTATCTTTTGTTATAGTTAAAAATTTATCTATAGCAGCCTTACCTGTCTCTAAGTTCATTGTTTTTCTAATATACTCGCTACCAATCTGATCTTCAATAAAACAATATTTACATCTGAGATTACAATAATCAGTCATATGTAGAACCATAGTTCGAATATTAACATTACCTCCTAAAACATCTGCAAATTGATAAGATAAATATTCTTCATAAAAGTCATTTTCTACCCATAAATCATGCTCCAATAACTTACTAACAAAACGTTTCTCAAGCTTATTATAGTCTCTAAATATATTTGTAGGCTCATTAAATATTTTTATAAATCTTTCATCACAGTATAATACTTCCATAGTTAAAGAATTATATATACAATAAACATTTTTTTCTGAATTATAATATACATAAGAATATATAGATTTCTTATATGCCATATACTTTGTCTCCATATAAATCAAGTATTAGACACTTACTGCACAAATAATGCAGAGTAAAATCCAACGTTGTCTATAGAAATATACTATCTGTTGCAAAAATCAACGCTGAACATTAAAACGGCTACTGTGCGTAAGATCTAGCTAACACAGAGTAGCCTCTCTACAATACCTATGAAAATTTCTAGACAAGAAAGTTAGAAGTTTTCAGTCAACTAATAATCTGCTTTTGTTTTGCTTTTGCGATTTTGTTTAAAACTTTCGAAAGTTTTAATGTGACATCAGGGTCGCAACAATACGATGCAGCTTTTACGGGTTTGATAACCTTCATATCATCACCTCTCCATTATATAAGATACCTATAATTGTAACAAAAATTTTATTTATGTCAAGCGCTTGATGTATGAGTTAATTCCAATATTTTTGATTCATCACGCAAAAAATTCAAAAAAAACTGCTTCAGCAAAAAGTACTTAATTTTTTTATAGTTTTGTTTCCTAGGGAAGAATGCTTGCTATGTGATAATTTACCTATCAAGATTTCCCTAATCTTTAATTTAATTTTACCGAGTGCTCATAGTGAAAAGGTAATACCCTTATCCCATCCCGAACACGGAAGTCAAGCTCGCTGCTGAACGCCACGGTTGCCTTTTGGTGGGAAAGTAGAGCTGAAACCAATTCGTTTAAAACTTAATTGTGAAAAACTAAAAATTTCTTGATAAAACCTCTTGACTTTATTTTTTTATTTAGAAGAGTGTCATGATGATTTTGATGACGGCGTTAACTTTGAAAAGTCAAACTTAGAAGTATAAGCCGAGAACCCTGTATCTACTGATGAAAATGTTGAAGCAGTGGGGGGAAAAAAAGCAAGGACTTGAGGAAAGATATATCTTCCAAGATGGGATATATATTCATCGGTACATTGTTTCTGTTTGGTTTCTTAATACAGTTTATCTTGTTTAAACCTCTAATTTCGGTAAAAGCGATTGAAGTAACTAAGGACACAATTGAATGTGGATATAAATAAAGTTAAGTGTGTAGATGTTATTATGCATAAAAAAACGTGAGAGGCGTTTTGGGTTCAAGCTTTTTCCCGCACTGAAAAGCTTATCGAGTTACCTTGATAGTGTTCATACAAATACAATCATTTTTTAGTTTTCGTGAAAACTAAAAAATGATAACGTAAAAGCTGTTTGTTGGGTTTGTGCAACGTGCGTATTTCTAAAAAGCGGTGGCACATGATGGGGGAATTAAAATCAGAAAAGGATTTTAATTCCCCCCGTGGATAAGCTTTGCCGTTTACTGTCCTAGTGCTTAAAATGCCTCACGCCTGTGAAAAGCATTGACATTCCGTTTTTGTTGCATTCTTCGATGCTCAAGTCGTCGCGAATTGAACCGCCTGGCTGGATAATTGCCGAAATTCCGGCATTTGCTGCAACCTGAACTGTGTCTGGAAACGGGAAAAATGCGTCCGAGGCGAGGACGGAGCCTTTTGCACGATTGCCTGCTCGTTCGATTGCGTGGCGGGCTGCATCGACGCGGTTGGGCTGACCGCAACCAATTCCGACGGTACAAGAACCTGCTTCTGGATTGGCTGGGTCGATTGGAGTGGCAAGCACGATTGAGTTTGACTTCACGAGTGTGCAAGCTTTCCATGCGAAATTGAGCACGGCACGTTCTGCGTCTGTCGGCTTTTTTGCGGTTGCAACTTTGTATTCGGCTGAGCTTGGGTCGCCGTGGTCAACGTCCTGAACCAAAAAGCCGCCGATGACGGAGCGGAATTCGCGTGTTTGCGATTTAGCGGCAAAAGGAGCTTCGATGACACGCCAGTTTTTCTTTTTTGCCAATAATTCTTTTGCTTCGTCTGTAAATTTTGGTGCGATGAGGCATTCCACAAAAAGTGTGCCAAATGCTTCGAGGGCTTTTGTGTCAAAGGTTGTGTTCACCGCGATAATGCTTCCGTATGCTGAAACCGAATCGCAAGCAATTGCCGCTTTTACGGCTTTGTGTACGTTGCAGCTTTTTTCGTTTGTACCGAGTGCCGCAATTCCGCAGGGCGTTAAGTGCTTTACAACTACGGCGGCTGGAGTTTCAAAAAGTGAAACAGCTCGCCATGCTGCATCGCAATCTAAAATGTTATTGTATGAAAGCTCTTTGCCTTGAAGCAATGCACCGCCCAATACGCCGTCGCCTGCTTTGTCAGTGTATAGACTTGCGGCTTGGTGCGGATTTTCGCCGTAGCGTAAATCTTGCAGTTTGTAGCCGCGGATTGTTTTTTCGGTGCCGCCTGTGAACCAGTCCGTGATTGCCGAATCGTATTGAGTGCATACGGCAAAGGCTTTTGCTGCAAGTCGCTTTCGTGTTTCAAGGCTGATTGCACCGTTTTGTAAAAACTCATCGGCAACTGCGTCATAATCGGATGGGTCGCACAAAACGGTAACGCGGGCAAAGTTTTTTGCGGCAGCTCGCAATAAGGCGATGCCCCC
The DNA here is from genome assembly GCA_937890985.1 of uncultured Treponema sp. Taxonomy (GTDB): domain Bacteria; phylum Spirochaetota; class Spirochaetia; order Treponematales; family Treponemataceae; genus Treponema_B. The sequence continues at coordinate 8,581 of CALAEM010000100.1, forward strand.
GATGTCGATATTTTCGATGCAATCGGCTTCGGACACACCTTGCTTTGAAATCGTTTTTTCAAAAGCGTAAAGGTTGCATACCATAATGTCAATGGGTTCAATGCCTCGAGTTTTAATTTCCGATAAATCGGCTTCGGTATTTCTAGCAAGCAATGCCGCGTGAATATTCGGATGCAAAGTTTTTACTCGCCCTCCAAGCATTTCAGGCGAGTTGGTAAAATCTGCCACAGTACGGACGCTTACGCCACCTTGCTCCAAAGTAGAAGCCGTTCCCCCCGACGCTAAAAACGAAACTTTTTGCGTACCTGACGCTATTTTTTTTGCAAACTCAACTAAACCAGTTTTATCAGTCACCGATGCCAAAATCAAAGCCATGATTTTCTCCAAATATATAAGTTTGTTACGTTTTGATGTAACAGTCGATTATATCACGTATGACGTGTTTTGTCCATAAGCCCTGATTAATATACCAAAAATCAAATTCGCCAAAAATCCTCGAACCTTTTATTTGTCATCGTCTCCATTCACCGAATGTGCAGCTCACGGGCAACCTGCGGTTGCCATCATGCTCAAAAGCATTTTAGGAATACTCACATTGCTTGAACCTTCATTTTTGGGCATAGCCCAAAAATTTCTACTTTCCGCAAACATCGTAGATTGTATGCAAGTTATCACTTCTTTACAAACGTGCAAGCGTTGATTTATCTTGCTGGTTGCTTTATATTTACCTTAGCTTTTTGTAACTTTTGGCGAATGTTGTTGTTTTAGGTCTGCGATAATGCGTAATTTTACCGTTACGAGTATTATCGAGGAGTCCCGTTTGACAAATTCACCGAAAAAAAACGCAAAAGGCTTTCCTATTATTTGGGTGCTGCTTTGCATAATTGTTTTGAGTGCAGCTGCTGTTTTACTCGCATATTTTGAACTGCGACCAGTGGATGCTGGCGATTCCGAGGCGGTGTCTTTTGTTGTTGAAAAAGGGCAGTCCGTTGCGAGTATCGTTAAAGCCTTGGCGGAGCAAAAGCTTGTTCGAAGTGAAAAGCTTACCTACTATGCAGCTCGCTGGTTAAAACCTGCACTAAAAGCTGGCACGTACAGGCTTTCGAGGAATATGAGCGTTACAGAGATTTTTGCCGAGTTGGCAACGGGAAAGCAACGGTCGGTTAAGGTTACAATTGCCGAGGGCTTGACCGTTGCAAAAGTTGCACAAACTTTGGAGCAGGCGGGAGTTGTGCCAGCGAGCGAGTTTTCGCAGCTTGCTCGAACAGGCGAGGCTCTCAAAGAATACGGAATTCGTGCGGACACTTGCGAGGGTTTTTTGTTTCCGGACACGTATTTTTTCACGGAGTCGGAAACGCCTGAATCGGTTTTGCACACTTTGGTAAAAACCTTTTTTGAAAAAACCGCCAGAATTGAAAACTTCCCGACTGAACCGAGCAAAATTTTGGAAGCAGTAAAACTTGCAAGCATTGTTGAGCGTGAATATCGAGTTGCGAATGAAGCTCCGACGATTGCGGGCGTTTTTATAAATAGGCTTGGAATTCGGATGGCTTTGCAGTCCTGCACGACGATTGAGTATATTATTACAGAGATACAGCACAAGCCACACCCGACGCGAATTTTTTTTGCGGACTTAGAAATCGACAATCCGTACAACACTTACATTCACCAAGGTTTGCCGCCGACGCCCATTTGCAGTCCGGGCTTGACGGCTTTGAGTGCCGTTGCAAACCCTGAAAAACACGAGTATCTTTATTTTAGGTTGACCGACGAAGCGGCGGGGACGCACAGTTTTTCTAAAACGCTTTCTGAGCATAACAGCAAGGGAGAAGGGATAAAACTCAAGGGCAATTAGTGCTTTCGGGAGCGATGCGATGGCGAAAATTAGTGAGGCGACAATACAGGCGGTAAACAACTCAACGGATATTGTTTCCGTGGTCGAGCAATATACGCGACTTGAACGACGCGGTTCGACATGGTGGGGATGTTGCCCTTTTCATCACGAAAAAACGCCCTCGTTTCAGGTGAACCCAGAAAAAAAACTTTACTATTGTTTTGGCTGCCATAAAGGCGGTAATTTGTTGCAGTTTGTGATGGAAATGGAAGGGCTTTCGTTTTCTCAAGCGATTATTGAGCTTGCAAAACGCACAGGCATTTCGGTACAGTATGAATCGGGCGGATATGAGCAAAGCGAAAGCGAAAAACAAAAAGACGAAATTGCCGCGTTGTACGAAAAGGTCGCAAGTGGCTTCCATCACATTCTTTTGAGCACAAGGGAAGGTCAGAAAGCGTTGCAATATTTGGAAAAGAGGCACGTGAGCAGCGAAATCATCGAAACGTTTCGGCTGGGACTTGCACCGAAAAATAGACGTTGGCTTTTTTCGTTTTTGACAAAAAAAGGATATTCGCCGCAGTTTTTGCATAATTCAGGGCTTTTTTCAAAAAATTATCCAGAGATTGCTTTTTTCTCAAACAGAATTATGTTTCCGATTGCGGATAGGCACGGAAGAGTGATTGCATTCGGTGGGCGGGATTTGTCGAACGACGCGAAAAGTCCGAAGTATTTGAATTCCAGCGATATGGTGCAGTACCAAAAAAAATACAATTTGTTTGCCTTGCACCTTGCACTCGCCGAAATGCGGAGAACGAAGGAAGTTATCTTTTGTGAAGGATATATGGACGTGCTGGCATTCCATCAAGCTGGTATTTTAAATGCGGTTGCACCTTTGGGAACCGCCCTGACGGAAGAGCAGTTGCAACTTGTCCGTCCGCTTGTTGACACGATTTTGTTTTGCTTCGATAGTGATGATGCTGGAATGAATGCGACATTTCGTGCGATTGAGATGGCTTCGCGACAAAATTTTGAAATGCGTGTTATTCAAATAAGCGGAGCGAAAGATGCTTCGGAGCTTTTGGAAAAATATGGTGCTGAGGGCTTGAAAAATTCTTGTAAAAATGCTATAATCGAGTCTGACTTCGTTGTGCAGAAAGCTATGACAAAATTCGATGTGTTGACCGCTGAGGGCAAGGCTAAAGCTTGTGCATTTTTGTTTCCGTACTTGCAAACGATCCAATCCCTTGTGAAACGGGAATCGTTAGTTGAAAAGTTTGCAGCGAAACTTAATGTTAGCCCGCAGGCAGTTTACGCCGATTTTTTAAAATCATCGAGTGAAAGAACACAAAAGTTCAAACGCGAGAATGATGATTTGGCTCAAAAAGGCGACGTACCGTTTAGCAAAAATGCCGAAACCAGAGCGATGGTTGCCGTTTTTGCCAAGCCTGACCTTTTTAAGATTATGCGTTCGTCCTTGAGTTCGGATGACTTTCAAGATGAAAATGCAAAAAAACTATTCATATTGATGGAAGATTGTTATCGCGATGAAATACAAAATGAAGCGGAAATTATGAATCGGTTGAAGGATGAAGAACTAAAGAACATTATAACGGCATCGCTTGTACAAGGGGAATTTTCCGCGAATCCGAGTCTCATCGTCAATGACAGCGTTAAGCACATAAAATTAAAGAAAATGAAATCGGAACGTAAGATGTTGGTTGACAAGTTGCACATTGCATCGGTTCAAGGTAATGAAGCCGAGGCTGCCGATATTATTAACGATATTGCGGATTTGGATAGGCAAATTGCTGAATTGGAGAGGCAGTAGGCATTATCCGAATGGGTTTTAGGTCTAAGTTTTGAGGAGAAATATGACTGCAGACGAAATTGCTATTGACAATGCGATAGCCAAACTTTTGAATTATGCTGGCTCTGAAAAGATTATTACGCTTTTGGAGTTTGAGGATTTTATACCAGTGCATGTTTTTACGCCAGAAGATCTCAGCACGATTATGGATAAACTGGAAGTCCGCGGTATTAAACTTGTTGACGATGCGGAGTTTTCTGGTGATGATAACTTTGAGGCGGAGTACAATGCAGACTATGAGCCTTTCGGACAGTTCAAAAATGCGGAAAATGACAGCGATGAAGATGGCTATCTTGCATTAATGGAAAAAAAGGCGGAAATACGAGCAACCGTCAAAATTGCGAAAAATGCGACAACGGACGATCCGATAAAGCTTTATCTTCGCGACATTGGCAAAGAGAATCTTTTGACGGCAGAGGAAGAAGTTATCCTTGCCAAGCAAATTGAGCATGGACAAGAAATTATAAAAAATGTTATCAAAAGCTCTGGAATAATTTTGACAAAGTTCTATGAGCTTGGAAAAAAGGCTTTTACCAAAATTGACCCAGAGCAGGAAAACAAAAGTCGCAAAGAGATAAAAGAAGCCCTTGATGAGCGAAAGCGTGTTCGTTCGGCATATGGTGACGTGCTAAAACCGATTTATCTTGAGCTGAAGCAGTATTTTGCTTTGAAAGAAAAGCTTTACGATAATGAAAAAATCGAGAGCTTTTTTGAAAATCCGAAAATAAGAGAACTTCACGAAAAGCTTTTGGCATATTTTGCGACTGCGAAAATTTTGCCAGAAGAAATTGAAGAATGGTCGGCATCATTTGAGATTGCGAGCAAGGAAATTCGAAGCTCGTACAGTGAGGTCGAACGTCGTCAGCGTCGATTGCAAATTGACGATTATGCTGGGTTGCGCAAAATTGGGAAGCAGTTGGCGGTAAACAAAGAAAGTGCGAAACTTGCTGAGCGATTGAATTTAAGCGTCAGCGAAATTAAAGATAACTACGCCAGCATTCAGTCGATTTTGCGGAAAACCAAAGAGATAGAATACCACTTTGAATGCTCAACAGACGACATCCTGAAAATGTATGATGAAATAAAGTTCGGTAATAAAATGCTAAAAGCGGCAAAGGACAAACTAATCACAGCGAACCTCAGGCTTGTTGTTTCTCTTGCGAAAAAGTATATTAACCGAGGATTACACTTGTTTGATTTAATTCAGGAAGGAAATATCGGGTTGGTCAAAGCGATTGAGAAGTTTGAGTATCGCAAGGGCTTTAAGTTTTCGACTTATGCGACGTGGTGGATTCGGCAGGCGATTACACGCTCGATTTCCGACCAAGCACGCACAATCCGAGTGCCTGTGCACATGATTGAACAAATGAACAAAGTGAACAGGGAAGCTCGCGTGCTGATGCAAAAGCTTGGACGTGAGCCGACCGATGACGAAATTGCCGTGCAGCTAGGCTGGACAGCGGATAAGGTCAAGAGCGTCAAAAATGTCGCCCGCGACCCGATTTCGCTTGAAACGCCAATCAACGATGAAGAAGATTCATTTTTTGGTGACTATATCGAAGATAAAACGGCGGAAGACCCGTATCACGAAACCGAAGATAAACTGTTTCAAGAAGAGGTCGATGCATTGCTGGCAACTTTGCCCGACCGTGAGCGAGATGTTTTGAAAATGCGTTTTGGTTTAGACGGCGGGTATCAGTTGACGCTTGAAGAGGTTGGACTTTATTTTGGGGTTACGCGGGAGCGTATTCGTCAGATTGAAGCAAAGGGCTTGCGTCGATTGCGTCACCCGAAAAAGAACAAGAGAATAAAAGATCATTTAAATAGCTAGGAGACACTTTTATGGATATGAGTGAAGTTTTTGCAAAATTAAAAGATTTGCAATCAGTACTGATTCGAAAGAACGAACTTGAAAGCAAAATTTCTGAAGCACCGAATTTGTTAAAAAATCAGGAGGAGCTTCTAGGACGCTTGAAGAAGGAGTTCCTTGAAAAAAACGAAAGCTTCGAGGAAGTTCGTTCCGAAGTTAAAAGATTAAAAAACGAACTTTTTGAAGTTGACAAAAAGCGGGAGCATTCCGAAAAATGCATGGAAAGTGTGGAAACTCAACGCGACTATGAAATTTTGGAAAAGGCAATCAGCGATGCTCGCAACGAAGAAGAAAGATTGCGCAATGTTTTGTCTCAAGAAAACGCACGATATGACAAAATGAATGATGAAATAAAAGCCGCTGAGCAGATTATTTCGGAAAATGAAGCCGAAATTGAAACGATGAAAAATTTGCTGGATACCGAGCGAACAGCAATGACTGAAGAAATTAAGTCGCTTGACGCCCAAAAGAAAAAAATTTCGAACGACCTTGATAGCGAAACAATTTTTAAGTTTGAACGTATTATTAAAAACAAAAAAGGCGACGGCATCGTTGCGGTGAAGTCTGGTGTTTGCACGGGCTGCAATATGATTTTGCCAGCACAGTTTGCAAACGAAATTCAAAGCGAAACCGAGCTGAAATACTGCCCGTATTGCAGCCGCGTTTTGTACTATGAAGCATCTGACGTTGAGCTTGAAGATGCTGATGAGTTTACGTTTGATGACTCAGACATGGGCGGTTTGGCTGACTTTGACAGCGCCGACTAAAACAAAATTTAACAGGTGTTTGCGTTACGGAATCGCTTGTGGCTTTGTCTGCAAGAGGAAAGTCCGGGCTTAAATCGGAAAGATGTCGGCTAACAGCCGAGCAGGGAAACCTGACAGAAAGTGCAACAGAAAACAAACCGCCGATTTTCGGTAAGGGTGAAACGGCGAGGTAAGAGCTCACCGCGTGACGGGTAACCGCCACGGCACGGCAAACCTCATCTTAAGCAAGGGCAAGCAGTAAACTCAATTTTCCGATTATAGTTTACGGGTTGCCTGCTGGATCGGCACTGCAAAATGCCGACTAGTCAGATGATTCCGATATCGCTTTGCGATAACAGAACCCGGCTTATTACGCAAACGCCTTTTTTCTCGTGCGGTAACGCATCCATTTCCAAAAACACATCGACACTTGCAATCTTTCTCGCTTTTCTTGGAATTTGGTAAACGACGAAGCTTATCCACAGGGCAACTAAAAATCCGTTTGGCGGATTTTTAGTTGCCCATCCTGTGCCACAAGCTGACA
>CALAEM010000101.1 GCA_937890985.1 uncultured Treponema sp.
GAGCAAGCCGCTGCTGCTGCGAAAAAGCAAGCCGAAGAGCAAGCCGCTGCTGCGAAAAAGCAAGCCGAAGAACAAGCCGCAGCAGCTGCGAAAAAGCAAGCTGAAGAGCAAGCCGCGATAGCTGCGAAAAAGCGTGCCGAAGAGCAAGCCGCTGCAGCTGCGAAAAAGCAAGCTGAAGAGCAAGCCGCCGCTGCCGCTAAAAAGCAAGCTGAAGAGCAAGCCGCTGCAGCTGCGAAAAAGCAAGCTGAAGAGCAAGCCGCGATAGCTGCGAAAAAACGTGCCGAAGAGCAAGCCGCCGCTGCTGCGAAAAAGCGTGCTGAAGAGCAAGCTGCTGCTGCGAAAAAGCAAGCCGAAGAGCAAGCCGCGAACGCTCAAGCGAGCGAGGCTGCAAAGTCTGCCGTTACAGCATTGGTAGAAGCAGGGAAGCACTCAGCCGCCGCAGGCAACCTGGCGACAGCAAAATCCCAATTTAGCCAAGCCGACGCGAAAATGCCCGAAAACGATAAAGTCTTTTCAGCCGAGCAGTATTCACAAATGGCAAACGCACTTGCAAAACTTGCAGCATCAACGAGTTCAGCGACGACTAAATCGGAAGCCCTCGCAGAAGCCGCCCAATATGCAGACAAAGCAATCGCGAGCAATCCCGACAGCTCCCAAGCACATTTTGCAAAGGGATTGGTATATTCTCAGCAAAATAACACCACTCAAGCGATTGCAGAGTTTGAAAAAGCTGTCGCACTTGACGGAAGCAACTATGAAGCATTAACTGAGCTTGCAAAAAAATATTATTCAACAAAGCAATATGCCAAAGCAAAAACAATGTTCCAGAAAGCCTTAGTCGTCAGGTCGAATGAACCTGCAACTTTGTACAATCTCGGTTTGACAGAGAGAAAGCTCAACAACGATACCGCAGCAAAAGCGTCATTTTTGAAAGTTCTGCAAATAAATCCTTCGCACAGCAAAGCCCTTTTGGAACTTGCTCGAGTGGAAAAAAATGCAGGCAATTATTCGGAGGCTATCAATTACTACAAAAAAGTAATTGCGTTGGAGCCTCGGGATGTCAACGCCCTCAAAGAAATCGCTCAAGTGTATGCAAACACAGGCAGCAATGCAAATGCCGAAAAGTACTTTCTGGACGCAGTTGCCGCAGGTGACCACGACAGCGTTACATATTTTAACTTAGCTACAGTGCAGCTCGATATGGGCAAAAATGCGGACGCATTGACAAACGCTCAAAAAGCTCGCTCACTCAGCAAAAATGAAAGCCGCTTTACTTACACTTACGGTTTAGCCTTGGAGAAAAACGGACGAATTGCCGATGCAGTCGCCGCGTACAAGGAAGCACTTTCGCTGCAAGCAAATTATGTTAAGCCTAAAATCAACTTGGGACAAATTTACATTTCGCAGGGACAGTATGACGCGGCAGAAGAAATTCTCAAAAGTGCAGCACAAACGGAGCCGAACAATTTTGAGGTGAATACTAACCTTGGAAAGGTTTACTCAACGCGGGGCAATTACGCAACGGCAATTTCCTACTACACACGTGCCTGCAACGCCGAGCCAAAAAACTTCACGGCGAAGCAAAACCTTGCAGCTTGCTACGTTTCAAACGGACAAAAAAACGAAGCCGTATCCGTGTACAAACAAATTGTTGCTGCAAACCCGACCGACTGGAGTGCTCAATACGAATTGGGCAAACTCTACATCAGCTTGGGACAAAAGGCAGAAGCAAAATCCACCCTCGAAAATATTTTGGAAAAAAATCCATCCTATCGAGAAGCCACTTCGATTCGTTCTATCTTAAATTCTCTGTAAACGACGTAGCTTATCCACGGGACGGTTCAAAAATTGGCGTCCTTGCCAATTTTTGAACCGCCATCCTTGACGGTTGAGGCTCGAAGCGTAGAGCTCAAAAATCGCCTTCCCCAATATATCAGCCTTTTCAAAAAAAAGCCCCGCAATAAAGCGGGGCTTCACTTGCAGTCATGCGTCAGTCGCTAACTCTAGCTAATGCCTAGTTTGCAACTAATTTGCAATCGAAATTGTTCGAGGCTTTGTTTCGGGATTTCGCGGAATCGTTACTTCCAAAACGCCCTTGTTGAACTTAGCCGAAATTGCTTCGCAGTTCGTGTCTTCTGGAAGCGTAAATCGTCGCGTGAATGAGCGAGAACTTCTCTCTTTCACGAGATACTGCACTCCGTTATCGTCTTTCTTGTCTTCCTTTTCGGCTTCATGCTTCGAAGAAATGGTCAAAAGATGCTCGTGCAAATTGATTTCGACATCCTTTTCGTCAAAACCCGGAAGCTCCATATCCAAAAGATACGCCGCCTCAGTTTGTTTGATATCCACGCTCGGCACGGCATGCGATGCCGGCGACAAGAACCCCAAACCGTTCCCAATGTGCTGCAAAAGGTCGTCCTCAAACGAAGGACTAAAAATTGATAATGCGTTTTTCATACTATTACCTCCAAGTAATAATTTGTATTTGAAAGTTTTTCGCTTTCGTAAATATATATGCAAGAAGCGTGCCATAATTTTAAGAAAAATCACAAAAAAAACGCTTTTCAAAACAGATTTTGAGCTTTATTTGCACATTTTTGCTCAAATTTATCGATATTTTTCCTTATATTTTTTATCGAATGATTTTTTGCACCAAAGTTTTTTGATTTAACCCAAGTTTTGTCCCAAAAAACGCCGCCCAAACCGCAACGTTGAGTAAAAAAGGGACATTTTTTTTGAAAGTTTTTGACAAATTGGGACAAAACGGCACAAATTAGCAAAGAAAAACATAAGCGTCCGCTAATACACAATCGTCGTTTCCGCTTCATCGCTTTCTATTTGCAAAAAAACTTCGTTGGGAAGGCAGGCAATCCACTCGCCTACACGCGAAATTGCGGGTTTTGCCATGCAGGTTTTTGTCGGACACGGCGAAAAAAGAACGCACGCGGCACCGCCTTTGATTTCGATTTGAGTTTTACCGATTTTCCCAGGCACCTCAATTATTTGTTCATTGGCTAAATCATACATATACACCGTGCCCGCAGCAGTTACTTTCAAATATGCAGGCGTGCCACTATTTTTACCAAGCGTTATCGCCGTCAAGCCGAGAATCACCAAGCACACCGCACCGATAATAAGCCAATCAAGCGGTTTAAAATATCTAAAAAATTCGTTTGCACGCATATTTGTGTTTCACTTCCGCCAAGGTGCGGATGCAGCCTCGAGAGTTGCTATAACCTATAATTTTGCTGAATCTTTGCACGCATTTTTTTTCTGGCAGCTTCGCCTTCAGCATTATCGGCAAAAAATGCTTGTATGTCCTTTTTATGCTTTATCGTTTCCAAATAGCCAAAGCGGATTTGCTGTACACCTTGCGAAAAGTCAGCACTATGAACTTCGTTTGAAAGGTCGAGCCAAAAACTCGGATAGTCATCTTGCTGCAATGCCCTGTTTTCAAAAATCGTTAAAATCGCCCGATTCATCAAGGCTATCGGATTGGGATATTTTTCGGGGAAAGAGGTTTGCCGAAAGTGGTCAAGCGTTACCGCAAAGACTTCGTCAAAGCCGAGTTTGCGTGCGATGCAAACTGGCGTGTTATGCCCGATTCCGCCGTCAACCAAAAGCATATTTCCGATGCGCACAGGCGGAAAGGCAACTGGATACGATGCCGAAGCAAGTACCGCCTTTGCCAACTCACCTTCGTAGAGAGTAACTTCGCAGCCTGAATGCAAGTCCACCGCATTGCAAACAAACGGAATTTTTGTGTCGGAAAAATTTTTCCCGCTGGTGATTTTTTTGAGCATGTGATAAACCTTTTTGCCGTCATCCATGCTGTTGCCAGCAATCAAATTAGAAAACATAGTGCCGACGCTCAGCACTCGATTAACCGACTTAATCGGCAAAACATAGCCACCACCCAAATAATCTTCGGCATCAAAATCTTCGTTGAAAAAAGCCTCAATTTCCTCAATAGACTTTCCGAGTGCTATCATACTTCCAGCAATCGCACCGATTGAGCAACCGACCACTAAATCAGGCGAAGGAAGGTGCAACTCCCGAAAAGCTTGCAGCATTCCAATATAAACGAAGCCCTTGGCACCGCCGCCCGATAAAACCAACGCCCATTTCATAAAAGTTTAAGCGAATATTACTATTCGCGGTTCCATTCCTGTTTGCCTGAACTGTAAAAGCCCCACAATCCTGTGTACTTTGCAAAATGGGGGTCGTTAATGCCAACATAAATGTAAAACCCGCTGGCGTTAATGTCAGCCAAAATACAGCCACAAGGATATTTTCCAACGGAGCTTTCATACTGAGCCGAAACTGATGCCGCAACCAAGGCTTCGCTACTGCCGTGCGAAATCGTTTTACTGTGCGTTAAGTCCGAACTGTCCACAATAATTTCGCGGTATCCGTTGCTTTGAGCCGAAACCAAAAGATGCTCGACAGAAGCGACGCTCACAACAACCGCATCCGACGGAGAGGAAATCCCGTGGGTAAACTTTTGTGCAGGAGCGGCAATCTTAAAAAGCTCCGTTCCCGTAAGTGCGTATGTTCCTGAGTTATCAATCGCAAAAACGCCAGACACTCCAGCTACTTGTGTACCGCTCCCATCAAAAAGTCCCTCTGTCGTTGCAACATAGTTTCCGCCAGCAGCTATAATAGTCCCATTTATTGCAGCCCCGATACCAGATGCCGTAATCGGATACGTTTTTGAATCATCAGAACCAAAAATCGTGCCTGAACCTTTTACACACTGAATAGCATCCGTCCCTGAAACATTAGTCCAACTACCATTATCATACACGTATACACCGTGAAAATCATCGTAATATCCAGTAAACGACGCAAAAAGCTTTCCGGATGTATCCGCAGCAAGCCCCGAACAAAGTCCCTCAACAGGCGAAGCTACAACAGTCCAGTCGCCTTGGTTAAAAGCACTTTTCGTTAAAACTGAGCCGTTCGAGCAATACAACGCTGAACCCAACTTTACGATATCCCGTATTGTCCCCTGCGTAGTTGCTTTTTTGAGCTTAACCTCGTTTTCGATTGACGATAAAATATACGAACCGCTACAGGACAACAATACCGCCGTAAAAACACCAACTGCCAAAATATAGCTAGCATAGCCAGCACGCTTTTTCATAAAAATCACCGTCCTTTAATAGTGGTATCGAACCGAAAATGAAATACCGAGATTATTGTTCGCTCGAGCATAATTTATATTTTTGCGGAACTCGGTCGCAATTGCCCAATTAAGCTCACCGCCAAATGACCAATCCGGAGAATATTGATAGTAAAAGGAAGCAAACGGATTTATGTACATCCCGAAAGTTTTATTTTCCAGATACGAAATAAATAAACCGCCAATACCAATGCCCATCGGAAAACGCCAACGCTTATAAACTGGCGTGTAAGCAATTGTGAAAGTAATTGGCACATTGAAATAAAGATTTTTCCCAATCGTTGTGTAAAATTCAAAGCTGATGTCGCCACCGAGCGAAAGCCCGCTCGTTACGTAAAAATGCATCCCGATAAAAATCTTTGGCCCAGGATATATTTTCGTTGGGATTGCAAACTTTTTATTTGATGTGTTAAAAAGTGGAACACCTAAACCTATGCCCAGCTTTATATATTTATCGCCTGAACGTATCGGCTTAAATTCCATAACTTCAGGCTCAGACGCAGACGGCGTTTCCTGCGGAACTTCCGCATCCTGTGCAAAAGCACCGACAAAAACAATGAAAAAACAACACAACAAAAACAGTAACTTTCTCATAAAACCTCAAAATTAGCTAATGCACCGAAGAAAACTTCGGCACTCTGCAAACAATCTAGCAAAGCAAAAGTTACGATATTTTCGGTTTTGTGCAGCAGCTTTTAGGAAGTCTTAAACTCGATAAAGTCCAAATCGACACCGTTCGGATCGACAGCGGTTAGGATTTTCTTGCCGTCTTTTACCGTATGCGGGAGCGTTACAATCGGAACTTTATGCTCGCGAAGGTATTTTTCCGCCTCGCCTATTTGTTCCACCTGTATTGTCAACGACATCCGAGTTTCAGCCCGCTCAGCTGCATTTTCGTTATAAATCAGCTCCAGATTCATACCGCTTTCAGGCTCACGTAAAAATGCAATCTGTTTACCAGGAGCGGCAGACATCATCGAAAGAAACTCAAACTTAAGAACACGTTCATAAAACTCAATCGATTTTTGTATATCTTTTGTGCGGATAACCACACTATTCAGCTTCATAACATCTCCTTACAAAGGGCTGCCTCGCAAAGAGCTTTTATCGTCCTTTGCAAACCAACTCAACATAAAGCTTCTGGTATGCACGTGATGCTTGACATCCGCTTTGTGCATACCAAGAACACACTGCAACGGTTATAAATCTCCGTCAACCGCGATACCGTGAGCTTTTTTCTGATACTTTTTCAGCATTGCAACGGCATTTCGCTTATTGTTGTAAACAAAGCCACCATTCCAGTACTCAAGGGCAGCAAACAAAGCGTTGCCACCATCGCCGTCATCGCTTTCTTTTGTGCGGAATGAAACATATTTGCTCAAGTTCTGAAAATCTTGATCACGCAAGCAATCCAGACGGCGACTATTAAATTCATTCCACTTTTCAAGGTCTTTGAAACCTTCGCCCTCGTCTTCGACAATCAGGTGTGCATGCGTTTGAGAAAACTCATACCACACTTTAACCTTCTTGTTAATATCGCTTTTGTTTCCGTGCTTTACCGCGTTTTTGATAATTTCGCTAATCTGCTGTTCAAGAAGGTTAATGCCTTTAATTTCCAACGGTGCAGATTGCACAATCAAAAGTGTAAAATAACGTATTTGCCTGAAATCGGAAGGAAACTCCTTGTACAACATACCCACTTTATCGAAAAGCGGACTATTTTCGTCAACTTTCAACTCTTTTATCGTCGGATTTTCCATCATAGCTACGCCTCCAACTTCTGCAATGCTTCTTCTAAGCTGTTTGTAATCGGAAAATATCCCATGAGCTTCGTCAATTCAATGACCTTTTTAACGGAGCCGTGAATATTTGTCATATACAGCTGACAACTTGCCTTTTTCATCGTTGAATATATATGAATCAAGGCACCAATTCCAGACGAATCAATGTAATCAACAGCTTCCATATTGATTACAACAGACTTAACTTGGCGTTCCATCATTTTCATCACCAGCTCTTTCAATTTGTATGAGTTATACAAATCCATTTCGCCGGAAACATCAATGATGAAAACATCCTTGTTTTTTCGCATTTTAAGCTCCATGTATTCTCTCCTTCACGCTTAATCGTCCAATTCGTTATGAGACAAAAACAACCTGCCACTATCTCATAGTACTGCCAGAGTGTTCAAGACAATCTCCGCTATATACTCTCGTAATTATAGCAGTCAGCAAAAAAAACGTCAAGTCTTTTTTGCTGCTGACCACTCAAATTCTTTAATTTTTCCAGTTTTTAATTTCTTCGCGTATTCGGTTTGCCAACTCGGCAATCGGAACACGAACCTGCTCCATCGAGTCTCGGAAGCGCAACGTTACGGTTTTGTCTTCCTTGCTGTCATAGTCAACCGTTACGCAAAACGGCGTGCCAGCTTCGTCCTGACGGCGATACCGCTTCCCAATCGCACCAGCTTGGTCGTAATCCGTCGTGAACTCGCCTCGCAACTCGTTTTGAATGCTCTTCGCCAACTCCGCAAGCCCGTCCTTTTTCATCAAAGGCAACACTGCAACCGTAATCGGAGCAAGACGCGGATGAAAGTGCATAACTGTTCGCCAGTCATCGTCATTTCCGTTATCGGCAATTTTTTGCTCTTCATAAGCATTGCACAAAAACATTAGCACATTTCGCGTCAAGCCAGCCGACGTTTCGATAATATACGGAATGTAACGCTCATTGCCGTTTTCTTGGTCAATGTATTGCAAGTCTTTACCTGAAAATTCTGTGTGACGTTTGAGGTCAAAGTCCGTTCGGTTATGCACGCCTTCAAGTTCTTTAAAGCCCATCGGAAACTTAAACTCAATGTCGTACGCATCTTTCGCATAATGTGCAAGCTCATCTTTACCGTGGCGATGCCATTGCAAACGTTCTGGTTTTACGCCCAAGCCAAGATAAAAATTCCAGCGTTCCTTTCTCCACTCTTCGAACCATTTTTCGTCATCGCCAGGCTTGACAAAAAACTGCATTTCCATTTGCTCAAACTCGCAAGTCCTGAAGATAAAGTTTTTCGTCACAATTTCGTTACGGAAAGCTTTTCCAATTTGGGCGATTCCGAAAGGAATTTTCATGCGATTTGACTGGATAATATTTTTATAATTCACATAAATTCCCTGTGCAGTTTCAGGACGCAAATAAATCAGAGAGCTGTTATCCTCGGTTGGCCCGATGTGCGTTTTAAACATTAAATTAAACTTTCGCGTATCGGTTAACTCGCCCCCGCATTCGGGACACACGCGTTTTTCAAGATTTTCTCTTTCCAAGTGGTCAGCCCGAAAACGCTGCTTGCACTTTTTGCAGTCAACAAGCGGGTCGGTAAAATTTTCCACGTGTCCAGACGCTTCCCAAACTCGCGGGTGCATCAAAATACTTGCGTCCAAACCGACAATGTTGTCGTGCATGTGGCACATCGCATTCCACCACGCGTTTGAAATATTCCGCTTTAACTCAATACCAAGCGGCCCGTAATCCCACGCACCGTTTTGTCCTCCGTAAATTTCGGACGACTGAAACACAAAACCTCGCCGTTTACATAAACTCACAACTTTTTCCATTGTAATTTCATGCTCATTATTTCCCATATCTCTCACCTCTCGCTTATTTTTATCTTTTTAATCTTATGCAAAATATTTTTCTAAAGCTGCGTCAATCCGCCCAATCGCTTTGTCTAAGCCCAAAATCTGAATTGAACCTACCAACGGCGGGCTTACCCTGCTTCCAGTAACTGCAACTCTAACCGGACGCATAAAATCGCCCATCTTTATTTGCAAGCGTTCACCTTCCGGTTTGAAAAGCTCAAACCCTTCTTCTTCGCTCAAACCATCAAGCTTCGGAATTATCTTTTTTGCCGCAAGAAGAATTTCCCTCACCGCGTCCTTTTCGACCTTTTTAGGCATAAATTCTTCAAGCGGAGCAATCTCCGGCGTGATAAACAAAAACCGAAGCATATCGGGAGCTTCACTCAAAAGGTGAAGTCGCTCTTTTATTAAAGGCATTGCTTTCATTAAAGTCCTTCGTTGTTCAGGTGTCGGCTCCAGCGTCGTTTCATCCAAAAACACACTTTTCATCTCTGGAGCTTTTCCCATCAAGCCCGCATTCACGATAAAGCCCCAAGTTAAATCGAAAAGCTCTTCGTCGGTTTTATTTCTGATGTAAATTCCATTAAACCAATCCAGCTTTTTATAATCGAACACTGCTGGAGCTTTGTTCAGGTGCTCCGTACTGAAAAGATGCCCCAATTCTTCGAGAGTGTAAATTTCCTTTCCCTCTTCATACGAACAACCAAGCATCGCGACATAATTAACAATCGCCTCACTGACATAGCCTTTATTGCGGAAGTCATTGCAACTCGCCGCTCCATGCCGCTTCGAAAGTTTTTGCCCGTCGTTTCCCATAACCATCGGCAAGTGACAAAACGTGGGCGGCTGCCACCCAAAAGCTTCATACATAATCACGTGCATCGGTGTCGAAGGCAGCCACTCCTGCGCACGCATTACGTGAGTAATGTGCATAAGATGGTCATCCACAACATTTGCCAAGTGATACGTCGGAAAGCCGTCGCTTTTCAGCAAAACAGGGTCAGGGTTTATATCCTCGTTTTTCCACTCGACATCGCCGATAACCGCATCAGTAAACTTGGTAACGCCTTCCAGAGGTATTTTCAAACGAATAACGGCAGGCTTTCCCGCGTCAAGATTCGCCTTCACTTCCTCAGGCGTTAAATTCCGACAAGCTCGGTCATAACCTGGAGGCATATTGTTCATCGACTGAATTTTACGAATTCTCTCAAGCCGCTCCGCATCACAAAAACAATAATACGCCTTGCCCATTTCAACCAACTTGCGAGCATAAGACTGATAAAGCTCAAACCGCTGCGACTGAACATAAGGCCCAAACTCACCGCCTTTGTCGCCGCCCTCGTCCCAATCCAAATGAAGCCACGCCATCGTGTCAAAAAGATTTTTCTCATATTCGGCACCATAGCGGGTACGGTCGGTATCCTCAATGCGTAAAATAAACTTGCCGTGATTTGCCTTTGCAAAAAGATAATTAAACAACGCCGTCCTCACCCCGCCGATGTGTTGAAAACCGGTAGGCGACGGTGCATATCGAACTCGCACTTCCACGATAACACCCCTATATCACAAAAACATTATAAACAAAAGAAAGAAAAAAAGCAAGACTTATCAAGACAGCACGCATAAATCAAATTCACTAAAAACGCTCGAATTTTCAAATGCAGAATTGTCCCCATTCACCGAATATTCAACTCACAGGACAAATTAAAATCCTTGCAGGATTTTAATTTGTCCATCATTTACCAAGGCATTTTAGGAATACGCTCATCTACTAGTGCTACAATAGCTCGCCTATTACGGCTACAATAGGTCATCTATTACGGCTAGAATCGATGCCCTATTTGTGCCGTAATAGATGACCTATTCTAG